>CALELJ010000088.1 GCA_937902445.1 uncultured Treponema sp.
GACATAGTGCTGCTTCATACAAAGCATCGTATTCACTTCCGGGTTTCAGATTTGCAAAGCCATCTCTGATAGCCTCGTCTTCCATTGATGAAATCCATAGGGTGGTTGCTTTCCGCGGAACTGATACAACCACAGTTGGCTGGAAAGAAGACTGCATGCTTTCATACAGTGACGAAATTCCAGGTCAGACAGAAGCCCTTTCCTATTTTGAAAGGCAGGACATGGGCATAAAATACACTATCACAGGTCATTCAAAAGGCGGAAATCTTGCCCTCTACACTTTCCTAAAGACTTCAAAAGATAAAATTTCATCCATAGAAGCCCTTTACAATTTCGACGGCCCTGGATTTTTACAGAAACTCCAGCAAACGGAAAGATATGCAGACATAAAAAAACGCATACACACCTTCATCCCCGAAACTTCAATTGTAGGCATGCTTCTGGAACATGAAAAAGATTATACCGTCATAAAAAGCGACCATTCCCTTATCAGCCAGCACAATGGAATGTTCTGGCAAATCAAGGGTAAAAAGTTTGAGACAAAAACAGGCACTGATTTTTCAAGCCGCGCTCTGGATGAAAGTTTCAGGTCATTTTTGAACGATCCAGATTTCCAGGCGAAGGACAAGGAATTCTTTGTTGAAACCATATTCAAGGTCCTTGACCAGTGTGGAATAAAAGACTTCAGGGATCTGAATGACGACAAGCTGAATTCCATGATGAATATCAACAAAGGAATATTTACATCCCTTGTGAACGCCGACAGAAAACAGCAGGAAATTCTTAGAAGAGCCATGAAAATATTCTTCAATTCATTGAAGAAAGGCTCAATGACTGTGCTTGATGCAGAAATCAGGCCGGCAATTTCGGCTAAGGTAAATAGTCTGTAAGAATGTTCTTCATCGACTGAAAAAGTTTATTTTTCTTTATTTTGTCTCCACCTGTGAGGAATTCAAGGCTCTTTCTTGCATCCTTCCTTCGGCTGTTGTCCTGATATGTACAGGTACAGGTACTTACAATGTATCCCCTTTCAGTTCCGTGATCGATGATGGTCTGTTCATCACTGTAGCAAAGAGGCCTGATTATCTGGCACGGGTAATTATTGTATTTCATGACAGGTGGCATTGTGGCAAACTCGCCCTTGTCCAGCATGTTCATAAGCATTGTTTCAAGAATGTCATCAAGATGATGCCCCAGGGCAATTTTGTTATAACCGTTTTCCATGGCATATCGCAAAAGTTCATTTCTGCGCTGGGTACTGCACCACCAGCAGTTCATCTTATGTCCGCTTTTCACACGGTTCAGCACGTCAATGAAAATGCTTTCCACATCAACTCCCCATTCCCTGAACATGGATGACAGATTCTCATTCAATGGCGGAGTTATTTCCGAATGGATATGTATGCACTTGAATTCAAAATCAGCATTTCTTCTTTTTGAACGCTGGGAAAAATATTCAATGAGAGCAGTAGAATCCTTACCTCCGCTGGCGCCAAGAAGAATCCTGTCACCCGGTTTTATCATATCGTAATCGAAACAAGCCTTGTCAATGAGGCTGAAAAGAAGAGGTTGTGCCATGTGAGTATTATAGTAATAAATGATTTTTTTTGTTAGTATTATCTCGTCATTTTTTTATTTTTTAAGAGTTTTTATCAGCAAAACGGCGTTCCTATAATCTGCTCCTTTGGGAATGCCACGGAGTTTATCACTTTTTACACACAGGAGTTTTAGTTCAGTTTTATTGAAAATTCATTTTTTGGAGAAACTAAATGGAGAAGTTCTCAAAAGAAGAAAAGCACGCACAGTGCGTAAGGGAAATCAAAGCCACCCTTATAGCTGCTGCAGTATGCTGTATCTGGCACACAGGTACTGCATTTGTACTCAACGGAAAAGGATTTTATTTTCTTGGAATGCCTGCATGGTTTTCAGTTTCAGTGTTTGGAACAATTGTTCTCAGCATTGCATCGGTAATCATCCTTGCAAAGAAAGTTTTCAGGGACTTTGAGTACGAGGAAGAACAGGGAGAAGAAAAATGACACACAATCAGATTATCATTCTCACAATCACCTTGGCATATTTGATCATCAATGCCATTGCTGGAATTATTTACGGAAAAATTTCAGAAAAGAAATCTGTTCTCTCAAAAGAAAAAAAGTATTTTATCGGATCACGCGGACTCGGTGGATTTGTTCTTGCCATGACAACCATAGCAACCTACACTTCCGTAAGTTCATTTGTTTCTGGTCCTGGTGCCGCCGGAATGACCTTTGGGTATGCCCAGGTCTGGATTGCAGCTGTACAGGTTCCGGTTGTATTTCTAATCCTTGGTGTACTTGGAAACAAGATGGCTATTGTAGGCCGTCGTACCGGTGCAGTTTCTGTTGCAGGATATCTTAAGGCACGATACAAAAGCGACGCACTTGTTATCGCTACAAGTCTCCTTATGGTCGCCTTCATCATCGCCCAGATGATTTCCCAGTTTAAAGGCGGAGCAACCTTGATTGAATCCATCACTGGAATTCCTTTCAAATGGGCTTTGATCATTTTTGCCCTGACAGTAATCATCTACACTTCTTTCGGAGGATTTACCGCAGTTGCCCTTACTGATGCCATTCAGGGTGTCGTCATGATGATCGGAACATTCCTTCTGATTTTCTTTGTCCTCAAGGCAGGAGGCGGAATAAGCGGAATCGATGCAGGGCTGCAGAAAAATCTTCCGGGCGTATATGATGACATGTGGGCTAAATACAAGCCGGGAACTTTGATTTCCTTCTGGATTCTTGTTGGATTTGGAACCCTTGGACTCCCGCAGACAGCGGTACGTGCCCTTGGATTCAACAGCACCAAATCGCTTAAAAAGGCAATGGTCATCGGAACCATAACATGTTCCTTCATTCTGGTTGGAATGCACCTTGCCGGATGCTGGGCTGGAGCAATCGCAGACAAAAGCATGGTAAAGACTTCAGATTATTTCATTCCGTTTGTAGTCCAGAACATCATGCCTGTGGGACTTGCCGGAATTTTCCTCGCAGCTCCTATGGCAGCAGTTATGTCCACAGTCGACTCACTGCTTCTTCTTGCGGCTGTAGCAATACTCAAGGATCTCTACAAAACTTACGTCGTGAAAAATGACAGGGAAAAACTTGCCGCATACGAAAAGCACTTCAAGCTTTCTTCGGCCCTCATTGTTCTTGCCACAGGTGCTGTAGTTGTTTTCTTTACACTTCACGCGTCAAAGATTATCTTCTTCCTGAATCTTTTTGCTTTCGGAGGTCTTGAATGTTCATTCTTCTGGCCTCTTGTTGGCGGACTTTTCTGGAAGAAGGGAACAAAAGAAGCCGCCCTTGGATCATCTCTGGGTGCTGTAGCAGTCTACATACTCTGCCATTATTTCGTTCACATAGCCGGAATCAATGCCGTCGTCTGGGGACTTCTTGCAGGCGGAATAATCTACTTTGCAACAGGATTCATACAAAAAAAATATCCTGATGCAGACGTCCTTGAAAACTGCTTCTAACGGGTTATAATTGTCTGTATGGAAAACAAATCTATACAGACAAATCCTCAGGCCCAGCAGATGAAAAAAGTGGGCTTTTTCATGAACATAGCCATGGGAATCACGGTGAGCGTCATACTTTCCACCCATGGCGTCCTTGCTTCAGGCCATTTTGCACTTCCTATGCTGATCATCAGCATGGTCATCTCATGCATACTTGCCCTTTGCATAGGATTTTTTCTTCCTGTAAAACCGGTCAAGGATAAATTGACTGGAAACATGAAGATGCCGGCAAAATTTCTTGTGGCCAACGTAATCACAAACATATTCTATGTATTCATCATCACCACGGTAAACACAACCCTGATGATAACGATGGCAAAACACAACATGGACATAAACAATGTACCGGCTTCCGTGCCCCGCCCAAGTATTCTTGCTGCCCTTCCAAGATCGTGGCTTTCAAGCTACATAGTTTCCTATGTGGTCACACTTATTCTTGAACCCATTTACCTTAAGATGGCTTTCAAGAAATATGGTGTAAAACCAGGGCCTGCCCCACAGATGGATGCTGAAAAAAAAGCTGAATAGAATTAAAGGACAACATCCACACAAATGTCGTTTTCATCCACAGGAACAGAATCGACAACCTGAACACTGTAACAGATTCCGCAGATCCATGGTTTGCCTCTGCCATGCTCTGCGGTCTTTTTTTTCAGGTCAGAAAGGAATTTATCATAGAAACCTTTTCCACGGCCAAGACGGCTGTTGTCTTTTCCAAATGCCAGTCCCGGAACAAGAACAAGAATCTCGTCGCCCCTCAAATCAGACAGAAGACAATCTAAATCACACTTTTCAAGTTCCGCCTTAGGTTCAGGAATTCCCCACTTGTTTACTTCAGTCTGGCTGTTTGGTTCCGCAGTAAGGAAATAGAATTCCATGTCACTGGTTCCGTCGATGATTCTTGGAATCAAAACTTTTTTTTCCTGCTGCAATGCCGCACGCAAAACTGGAAGAACATCAACTTCATCATTCATTGGCATGAATCCAAAAATACATTTGACCTTGGTAAATATTTCCGACTGGATGACTGCCACGCATTTTGACATGCTCTCAAAGGATTTTCCGACAGGATCAAGACCTGCAAGCGCAGTTTTCATTTCTTTTCTAAGTTCCGCCTTTGTCATGGCCCTATTCTACCACATCGATGAAATTAAATCTTCCACACTAGGCAACCGACGGCGTTTTTCCTTTTCCGCATATCTCAGATATAAGCGAGTTTCTTGAAATTTATGCTGAAAACTAATTGCCCTATATGGTAGAAAGTTATAAAATAACTGAACTTTAATTATTTAATTCGAGGAATCTACTATGGTTACTTATTTGTCAGCTGTCTGCTCGTCAGCTCTGTCAATCATCTTCATCGTATTTTTAATCGGTGCAGTTGGATACCTTGTTGGCGCAATCAGCGTTAAAGGCATTTCTCTTGGAACAGCAGGTGTTCTTCTTATTGCACTCTGCTATGGTGTTCTCATCCAGTACTACCCTCACTTCAGCATTGGTGAAAAACAGATTGTACTTTGGAGCGACAAGATCAAGGCAAACTTCTCTATCGTTTCAAATATCGGAACAGCTCTCTTCGTTACAGCTGTAGGTCTCATTGCAGGTCCAAAATTCTTCAGAACATTCAACAGAAGCTCAATCGCATACCTTGTAATGGGAATCGTTGTCATCGGTCTTGGAGCCCTCACAGCAATCATCTGTGTAAAGCTTGACGACAACCTCAGCGCAAACATGGCAGCAGGTCTTCTTACTGGTGGACTTACATCAACACCTGGTTTCTCAGCAGCTAAGGAAGCCGTTGAAGGCGCAGCTCAGGATGAAATCTCAGCAGGTTACGGAATCGCATACCTTTATGGTGTTCTCGGTGTAGTTCTTTTTGTTCAGATCGTTCCAAAAATCCTCAAGATCGACATCGCAAAGGAAAGAGAATCTTTCGTTGCAGCAGGTTCAGTTACAATCCCAGAACCAAAGGGAAAGCTTTTCAAGATTGAAGAATTCGGTTTCTTCCCATTCTTCCTTGCCGTAGCAATCGGATGTCTCATCGGTGCTATCAAGATCCCTATCGGTGGCGGTTCATACTTCTCTCTCGGTAATTCAGGCGGAACTTTGATCGGCGGCCTCATCATCGGTCACTTCGGAAAGATCGGATGTCTTGACTGCCGTCTTTCAAAGCAGACACTTAACTTCATGCGCGAACTTGGTCTCGTACTCTTCCTTATCGGTGCGGGCGTTCCAGGTGGAGTAAACTTCGTTTCAAACGTAAAGCTTTCATACTTCATCTACGGTGCAATCATGACAACAGTTCCAATGATCGTAGGTTATGTTTTTGCACGCTACGTATTCAAGCTTTCGATCTTCAACAACCTTGGTTCAATTACAGGTGGTATGACTTCTACTCCAGCTCTCGGTACACTTATCGCTACAGCCGGAACAGACGAAGTTTCCGCAGCATATGCGGCAACTTACCCACTTGCCCTGGTTTCAATTGTTCTTGCATCAAAGATCATCGTAATGCTTTTCTAAGGCCGTGATCGCATAAAACAGAAAGGGACTGTCCCAAAAGTATTTTTTTAGGGTCATTGAGCCTATCGAAATGACCAGACCACTAAATATGGTGGTTTCGACAAGCTCAACCACCCTGAGATATACTTATTGGACAGCCCCTTTTTTTATTTAAATAAGAAACAGAATTCTAACTTGATTTTCCACCAAGAAGTTTTCTACATGTTCCCCTTGATGAATTCCACAAGGCCTTCTTTTGGAACAAAGCCGATGTTCATTCCCGCCTGCTGGCCTTTTTTAAGCACGACCACCGCAGGAATACTCATGATGCCAAACTGCCTTGAAAGTTCTCCATTTTCATCACAGTCGCAGCTGTAAAATTCAACACTCCCCTTCATTTCTTCAGAAACTTCCTCAAGAACAGGTGCAAGCATCCTGCATGGTCCGCACCATGTGGCATTGAAATCGATTACTGCAACATCGGCTGCCGCAGCTTTTGAAATATCATTGTTCTTAATGACTTCAACCATAAAAACCTCCAGTCAATTCGATTTGTTCAAATCCGCAAGATAGGAAACCGCACTTAATGCGGCCACATTTCCTTCTCCCGCAGCCTTTATATATTGATACGGTGTTCCCGTAACATCCCCACAGGCAAAACAGCCATTTATATTTGTCTTCATATGACGGTCAACCGCAACATGGCCATCTTCAAGCTTCAATCCTGGAACAAGGCTGTCTGCGGCAACAGATTCCCTAAGGATGAAAAAGCCGTCCGCCTCATATTCCTGGCCACCGGCAACAACAGATTGCGCCTTGATGCCACCTTTTATGGCCTCAGGATCTGCTTCCACGACGATAAGATTTAAAGGCAGTTTCTCAGCAGCAATACTTTCCTTATGGCATTTGAAATAAAGAACCTCACTGCATAGTTCGGAAAGATAGAGAGCTTCTTTTAAAGCCCCAGCCTCATAGGCCAGCACAGCGACCTTTTTTCCTTTAAAGAACATGCCGTCACAGGTGGCGCAATAACTTACCCCGCGCCCTAAGAATTCCTTTTCGCCGGCAAGTGGCTTTGAAAAATCAACTCCGGTCGCAAGTATCAACGACAGGGACTCATAGTCGCCTTTCGCACCCTTCAATACAAAATACTTGCCCATGGAATACACCGCACTGATTTTGTCCTCTGTGACGGCAACATCCATTGCTTTCAGATGCCTGTCAAAAGCGTCCTGCAGTTCAGTTCCGCCTATTTCAGGAAGGCCCGGATAGTTTTTTATGATATTGGCTTTTGCTACCTTGTCACTGCTTTTCCCAGTTCCAACGAGAAGAATCTTTTTGTTGCGGATTTTTGCAGTTATCGCCGCACTGATACCGGCAGGCCCAGTACCGACTATTGCA
This sequence comes from uncultured Treponema sp., assembly GCA_937902445.1. Classification (GTDB taxonomy): domain Bacteria; phylum Spirochaetota; class Spirochaetia; order Treponematales; family Treponemataceae; genus Treponema_D. Next base: position 7,463 of record CALELJ010000088.1, read on the forward strand.
ATGTCAAATCTTTCCATATTTTTAAATATACTAAATAAATTGAAAAAAAACACGTGCCGGACTTCATTCCGCGGTCCAAGGAAACAATCTTGCGATTGTTTCTACAAGTTTACTTCGTAAACTTGTCCTTTTCTAACCGTGGATTTATATGTTTTATGAGGAGAAACTGCGTGAGCTACGGCATAAAAATAAAAAAACCTTAGCAGAAATTGCTAAGGTTTCATTCACATCTCCCACGGGAATTGAATGGCTATGGTCACAGACGTCCTGTCTGCTCCCGCCGCCACGTCTTCATTCGCTTTCGCCGGCGTCCATGCCGGCTTTTCCTCGCACCTGCTCGGCGCTCATTACGCGGTCCAATTCCCAATTGAATTGCTTTCCGTTTAAAAACAAAAAAAGGTTCTAACAATTTTGTCAGAACCTTTTTCTACATCTCCCACGGGAATTGAACCCATGTTGTCGGGATGAAAACCCGATGTCCTAACCACTAGACGAGGGAGACATTTATCTTTGAGTTTTACCTTGCGGTATCGCTCGCTGATGTTTAAGATATTATATTATTAACTAATTTGTGTCAATAGGAAAATTAAAAAATTGAAAAAAAAATTTATTTTTTTTCACAATTCATCCTTCCTGATTACATGCCCATGTCAAACTTCTTTACAAGCTTGTTTCTCAGTTCCCTCAGGTCATCATCATCCAGGCCAAGGTTGAAGGCATTTGTGACGTCCTTCATGGCCAGATTGTATTCCCCCATGTTGTAATAAGTAAGTCCACGGCGGTAGAAGACATGACTCTGGAAAGCATTGATTTCAAGAGACTTGTCAAAACACTTCACGGCTTCAGCATTGCGGTTCATGACGGAGAATACAATGCCCTTATAGTAGATTGACCTGAAACTTTTTGGGTCATAGTCAAAGCTCTTAGTAAAATCTTCAAGGGCTTCTTCGTAAATATTCTGTGCAAAATAAGCCATTCCGCGGTGCTTGTAGATTACGCTCAATACAACATCAGGCGGAACAGGTTTGGAATCAATGATCTGGGTATAGATCGATACAGCCTTCTCAAAATTTCCCACATTGTGCTCATGAAGAGCCTGAAGAACAAGATCGTCTATGCTGCCCTTTGCAAAAGGACTGTCCACAGCGCTCTGAGAGGCCCTGGAAGCGTTGTTTTTCTCCATCTGGAGTACTTCCATGGAATAGTCGTCAGCCTTCTCATAGAAGGTGTTCCTGCGCGTGCCAAGTTCAGTCTGAAGCTTTTTCTGATAGTCACGGATTTCCTGGAAAATGATATCCGCCAAAGTCAGGCTTGCATTTATGGAGGCAAGTTTACGTCTCAAAGGCTTGTCAAAAGGATTGAACTCGGACTTGTAGATAAGCTCATGCTCAACTTCAGCCCAGGCATCCTGAAGAATAGTTCTTACCTGAATCTCACACACCAGGTTTGACGGCAATGATACATCCTTGTTTACAACAGGCTTACAGTCTTCCGGAACACCAATCAGGATATGGACGGATTCATAACCAAACTCACGGAAGGACTGCTCCGCACCTTTTTTTTCTATTTCCTTTACATCATAGATTTCGGAAACCTGCTTTTCAACTTCTGCAAGGTCCTCAACAAAAGGACATATGACACGAATTCCAATCATGTCCGTAAGGGTAACAAGTTCCTTGCTTTCACCAGATTCTTTTGCCTTCTGGCGCAGGATTTTCTTATAATAACTGTTGAAAGACTTTATTCTGGTCTTGTATGTAGGATTTGATGAAAGATGAAGATTCTTCTTCAATGACGCTTCAACATTCTCAAGGATTTCAAGAAATGCATCCCTGTAGGATTCATAGCGTACTTCAATTTCTTTTTTATTAGGTAATTCAAAACTCATAAAAACATTATACTATGATTTTAAAGATAAAAAAAGACCGTCCATAAACTGAACGGTCTTACTAACTGAATGGTCAGTTATTATTTTGCCTGGTCTGTTGACTGAGCGTTAGAGTTAGAATCAGCATTCAAAGATGATGTGAATTCTTCTTCTGTAGCCATCTTAGACTTTTCGAGGTAGCGGTTAACCTGCTTGTTACCAAAGCGAGTCATTTCACCATTCTGGCGATCCTTTTCCTTCTTACCGATGATTCCCCAGAGGTCTTCATCATCGATATCACGGTCAGATGTAAGAACTGCGAGGTCATAGATAACCTTTACGTCCTTGAAGTAACCGATGAAGTTTTCACCGATGTGGTTAGCATCGCGGCATACCTGGAAACCAGCGAACTTAACAAATGGAATACCACGTGGGTAGATTGGGTATACTCTGATTTCGCGTGTGCGAACTTCAGAAATGTAGTCTGGGTTGTTCCAAACAAGTGTCTTCCAACCATCAAAGTAAAGATCTCCCATGAGGTAGCGGCGTTCGATTCCGTCGTTGTCCTTAAGAAGAACATAGAGGTTGTGTGGGAAGTTCATACCCATTGTTGTACAAGAAATAGACTTGAGTGTACCAACATTTCTTACAACACCATAACCATCTTCGAAGAGGTACTTACCCTTCTGTTCGTCAGTTGGTTCCTGGCGTTCACCATTTTCATTTGCATCTGAAAGTGGTTCGTAAGCTGGGATGTCGAATGCTGGAACGATCTTAGCATTTGCATTGTTTGCCCATGTTGGGAACAATACGCGAACACCCATGATTGATTTTCCTGCGAATGGAACATCTGCAGATTCTTTTACAGGAGCAGCTACTACCTGTGAAAGAGCCACAGCAACCGGGTTCTTAGCAGAAGAGTTAAGAATAACTTCCCATTCTGGGAGAGCCAAAGATGTCTTCATAAGTGACTTCTGGTCACCTGTGAAAGTAGCACCTGCTGCAACAGAATAATCCATTACAGTTCTGCTGTTCTGCTGTGGGTTTCCGTTTTCGTCAGCACATGTGTCTGCCTGAAGCTGAGAAAAGTCAATAAGCATGCTTTCCTTAGCTGTAGCAAGAGAACCTGCCAAAAGCATTGCAGCAACAGTTAAAAACAAAGTCTTCTTCATTTGAAGCTCCTTTTAATACATATTTGATGTAGCCTTGTTAATTAAGTATCTATTAAGAACCCCGTTTTGTCAACTTATTTTGATTTTTTTTAGAAAAATCTTAAAAAGCAGACAGCCTAGGAATCCTTGCCAGATACCTGAACCCCATCAATAAATATGCAGATTTTATTAAAACTTGTGAAATTTTTCACAATATTTTTACGCATCAAGTCGACATTTGTATCAATGTCGGAGATTTCTTTTTCCGGCTTGAGGGCCTGGGCTGAAAATCCAAGGTAGAGGGTCTTCCCTTCAGCAAAGCAAAACTCAAGTCTGGTTCCGGGGGCAAAAATAGGCTTGTAGCGGTTTGTAAAGGGTCCAAGAAGCAGATCCTGTACAAAAGCCTCCACTGCCGCAATTCTGTTCATCCGTGGGAAATACCTTATCTCCGTGCAAAGCCTGTCGGAATCAAAGGACCTGAAACAGCAGACCCTGCGCTTTCCGCCTGTATGAATGCAAAAGGAAATGAGAGAAATAATAAATGAACCTATGATTATGCCAAGAACGACCTGGAAACTTTTTTTTCTATTGGATTCAGATGTCATTTTATTTGCCGGTAAACCCTCTTGAACGCTCAAAATGCGTTACAAATGCTTGAAGTCCATTATATATTCCAAAAGATATCTTCTGCAAGTACTTTTCATCATGCAGGAGAGCCGCTTCCTTCTTGTTGCTTACAAATCCAAGCTCGATGAGGACGCTTGGCATGTTGGAATTCTTGCAGACGTACCACTCTTCCGCCTTGATTCCGCGGGAATTTGTCTGGGAGCCGACCTGGGCTGTAATTCCGTCAAGAACGAATTTTGCTATGAGTATTGATTCCGTTGTATATTCCTCTTCCATCATGCTGTTGAGGATAGGAAGAAGGCTTTTTTCCTCCCCCGCACTCTTTGCATTGAGAACCTGTCTTCTGTATCCAGGTGAAAGATACCAGACTTCATAGCCGCTGGCACTTTCGTTGAAATTGGAATTGACATGGACGGAAATAAACAGAATGGCTTCATTGTCCTTAAGCTTCACTCCATTGGCGATTTCAGTACGCTGGTTGAGGGAAAGATAGACATCCTTGCTGCGGGTCATGAGAATCTGCTTGTCCGGATATGCCTTTTTAAGATAATCACGGAGCTTTAAGCCTACATTAAGGTTTATGTCCTTTTCCACAAGCTTTACGCTTTTTCCGCCGATTTTCTGAACCGCACTGGTTCCAGGATCTTTTCCTCCATGGCCAGGGTCTATGAGGATGGCACCGATTCTGTATGGATTTTCATTGTCTTCCGTCTTGAAGAAATTCTCAACGCTGTTGAAAAACAGGGATGAGGATACAAGCTTTCCGTTTTCAAGGACCGGAGCCTTTTCATTGATTATGGTCTTGTAATCCTGGAGGACAAAATCATCGCCTGCATGAAATGAAACCCTGTGTCCGTTCTTTTCAATCAAACCGCAGGATGTAAGGGGATCCCAGTAAAAGGACATGCCTGCCTTGACTGCGCCTTCAAGGAAATCGGAATTCCTTGCACTGTCTGAAAAAGAATGAGAAATGACTGTCAATGCGAGCAAAAAGGAAAGTAGTATTTTTTTCAATTTAAGTTCCCCCACTTTACAGGCTGTCGGCATAATACAATATGGCCTGAATTCCACCCCTCAGCAGGTATCTGAGGAATTTTTTTCCGTCCATTTTTTTGTGCTCAGGACAGATGCTGTCAAACATGGCCAGTGTCTGCATTATGGTTCTGTAATTGTAATCCTTCAGGGAGCTGAACTTTCCGGCAAGCTCTCCATAAATATCGCAGGAACTTTTACCTTCCACAAGGTCATCTGCTTTTTCTATTTCCTTTTCCATGGCGGAACACTCATCCTGGGTCAAGCAGAACATGCTGTATGGAAAACCTTTCTCATGGGAAAGTTCGATTCCGGCAAGATAGTCCTCAGTGGCTCTGTTTCCCTTTTCAAGCCTGAGAACAATCTGGGATACAGCCGATTCAGCCCCCCAGAGGGAAAGATCCCGGTTTTCTGAG
>CALELJ010000089.1 GCA_937902445.1 uncultured Treponema sp.
TGATGTGACATTCACAGCCGGAATCCACACAGGCTGTACAAAGTTCTTTACAAAGCCAGACAGTGGAATCAATTCAGTTGTTGATCTTGTTGGAAAGAAAGTCGGAATCCCAGGTCTTTCAGATGCGACAGTAATGCACATCAACAGAAAACTTGCCGACGCGGGAATCGATGTTTCAAACGGAAAAGCTCCTGTTGAGTTTGTTGTTTATGGTGCTCCTGAACTTTCAATCGCACTGAACAATGGATCTGTAGATGCCATCGGATGTCATGATCCAATCGCATCCATCGTCCAGAAGGAATATGGTTACAAGAAATTCCTTGACAACGGCGAGGATGAAAAACTCAGGACAGAATACTGCTGCCAGATGTTTGTCTCATCCAAACTCAAGAGAGAAAATCCAAAGGGAGCTGCCGCATATACAAGGGCTGTCATGAGGGCTGCCGCTTTTGTTCAGGCTGAACCTGAAAAGGCCGCAAAGATTCAGCTTGACAACAACTACGTGACAGGAAACCTGGAACTTAATACCCAGATTCTTTCAGACCTGTATTTTGCTCCATCTGTAAGAGGTGGACATCAGACACTTGATATAACAGCCCGCGAGCTCCAGAACATCGGAGTCCTCAAGAGCACGACAGACATCAATGCCTTCATCGACCGTATCACGACAAAACTTGAAGGCGTTCCTGAAAGCTACGAGTACGACAAGGAAACACAGACTTATTATGAAATCCATCCGGGTAACGTAAAGAAGGTTGCTGTTGTTGGAGCAGTGGAAGAAAAGCCTGACTGCTGCAAATAAAAAATAAGCCATAGTTCATATCGAATAAATCTAGCCTCTGCCGGTTGTTTCCGGTAGAGGCTTTTTAGTTTATTCGCATAATTCTGCCTTCCGTAGTTATAGACTGTGATTTTACAGGTATAGTTTTTATTTATATTTGTGCATACGAAATTAGTATTATTCAAGATTCCTGAAATATTATAACCTACTACACAGATAGGAAATAAAAACGGCGGAATAAACCACCGGAAACATAATAAGAGAGGTACGGATATGAGTGAAAAGAAAGTAGTGATCATAACAGGTGCGGCACAGGGAATTGGACTTGCAACAGTAGAAAAGTTTTTGAAGGAAGGATGGAGCGTTGCTGCGACAGACGTGAAGAAAGCAGAACTGGATGTTGAAGTTCAGCGTCTCAAAAAAGAAGGTTACGATGTCGAAGGATATGAGCTTGATGTGACGGACTTTGAGCAGGGAAAGAAAGTTGTCAGCCAGGTCATCGAACATTTTGGAAAAGTAGACAGCCTTTTCAACAATGCTGGAATCGTTGGACATCGTGGAAATATTTTGAACTTTGATCCAGTTGAAATCAAAAATGCTACGAATGTAAATGTTTTCGGAACGCTTTATATGACTCAGCATGTAGCAAAGTACTTTGTTGAAAATAAAATAAAAGGTTCAATCGTGAATGTGGCAAGTATCGCCGCTGAACTGGCTGAATGGTCACCATTCGGTTATCACGTTTCCAAGTGGGGAGTTAAAGGACTTACACGTTCAACCGCATTTCAGCTTGGGTCATACGGAATCCGTGTAAATGCAGTCGCTCCAGGAAGTACAAAGACGCCAATGAGTAAGATCGACTGGTCAAATCCGGAAATTTCTGCTCAGACAGAAAAAAATACTTTGCTGAAAAAGTGGCTTGATCCAAGTGAAATTGCAAACGCAGTTTTCTTCCTTTCCGGAGATCAGGCATCTGGAATAACAGGACAGAATCTTTTGGTAGATGCAGGCTACACGATCACAAAGGAAGACAATTCAAGAAACATTTATGGTGAATGAGAAAATCAGGATCAGAAAATTTAAGGAGCACGACATATGAATATCAAGAAATCAATTGCAGAAATCGTAGGAAACACACCACTTGTAGAACTTTCAAACTATGAAGAAAAACACAATCTTAAGGCAAAGATCATCGGAAAACTTGAATTCTTAAATCCAAGCGGAAGCATCAAGGACCGCGCAGCCCTTGCAATGATTGAAGATGCGGAAGCTAAGGGAATTTTGAAAGAGGGAAGCACAATCATCGATGCTACTTCCGGAAATACAGGAATTGCTTTTGCCGCCATCGCACATGCAAAGAAAATGCACTTTGAGGCATATCTTGAACCTGGCGTTACAATCGAACGTCTTCAGATTCTCAAAGCCTTCGGTCTTAAAACCCACGAATTTTCAAACATTCCTGGTCTTGGAAATATTGAAGAAGAAGGTCTTGTTCTTGATGATCTTGTAAATGGATTGAACCAGGTTGCAAAGGAAAATAATTTCCATTACATCGCACAGACTACAAATGAAATAAATCAGGAAGCTCATTACAGAACAACTGGTCCTGAAATCTGGCGGGACACTGATGGAAAGGTTGATATTTTTGTCGCAATGGGTGGAACTGCCGGAACTCTTGTTGGAACTGGCCGCTACCTGAAGGAAAAGAATCCGAATGTAAAAATCGTCGGAGTACAGCCTCATATTGATTCGCGTCCTGAAGGAGAAAATTTTACAGGACATATTATTGACGGCGTTCTTCCTCTTGGCGGTGTTGAAAGAAAACTTATTCCATCGCTTATTCTGAGCAACGAAAACAGATTCGCTTTTGATGAAATCATCGACATCAAGGCAGAGGATGCTTACAAAACTGCACGTGAACTTACACAGACCGACGGACTGTTCCTCGGAACTTCTGCCGCATCGGCCGCAACTGCAGCTCGTATTCTTGCGGAACGACCAGAAAATGCGGGAAAGAACATTGTCGTGATTTTCCCTGACAACGGAATGAAATACCTTTCAACAGATCTGTATAAATAGTTTTCACTTCATTCAAAAAGAGGCAGGTATGGAAAATATCAAAATAAAGGGAACTGTAAAAAATCGAAAACCGGAAGACTACAGAAACGCAGTGTTGCAGGCTGCACTCTGGCTTGAGTCCCAGGAATATGAAGATGAATACGGCATAAACTGGAAGCAGGCAAACCGTCCCTTCAATGTCGTCTATACGAATCCCGAAAGCTTTCATACCGGTACTTCAGGCATGATTCCATACCTGCTTTCGCTCCATGATCTGACCGGTGAAAAAAAGCATCTTGAAAAGGCAAGGGCTGTAGCTGACAGACTCATCAGGACAAAGGATCTCCATTTTGTCCGCAATCTTGGATTCCATGTGGCTGGCAGTCCGTGGTCCATCTACGGAGGGCTTCCGGGAGAGGCTGCTGCGGTCCTGATGCTTTATGAAAAGACAGATGAAAAAAAGTATCTTGATTTTGTCGTTCAGATAGCGGATGAGATTCGTGATGATGCGAAAAAAACGGAATCAGGTCTTGCGTGGTATGGAAAGGAAAACTACGGTCTTGCAGGTGATACTGGAATCGTGCTTTTTCTTCTTTATGTCGCACGTCACCTGAAGACAAAATCATATGATGAAGTCATCACTCTTGCTCTTGATCAGATAATTTCCTATGGGGAAGTTGAATCTGATGGAGCAAAAAAATGGAATGGTGTTGACGGAGTCCGTGCATGGTCTACGGAAGGGACATACTGGCCTGGCATTGAATTCGGAACTACCGGAATCGCATACCTTCTTGCAGACGCCTATGATTATTTCCGCGATGAAAAATATCTTGCGGAAGCGCTTGCGGGAGAAAAGCATGTCATAAACCAGGCTGATGAAGTCGCAGAAAATTCATTTCTTGTTCCGATGAATTCAAACAACAGGAAACTGTACTATATCGGACACTGCCACGGAGCAATGGGAATCATAAAACTTTTCACGCGCCTTGCCCAGGTAGATGGGAAAAATCCTGTCCACAGAGAGTGGATTGAAAAGCTTGCAAATGGAATCCATTCAACGGGAGCACCGACAATCCGTTCTCCCGGATACTGGAACAATTTCTGCTACTGCTGTGGCACCACAGGTCTTTTAAGCATGTATATCGGACTTTATGAAGAGTTCAAGGAAGAAAAGTGGCTGGACTACGCCCGTCTTGCCGCCGACTATCTGATAGGCAATGGATTCAATGAAGACGGCCGTGGCCTCAGATGGTACCAGAACTGGGACAGAATCAATCCGGAAGATGTCTACACATACAACGGATACATCATCGGAAATGCCGGCAATGCAGCACATCTTGCACAGCTTTACTTTGCCCTCGACGGAAAGTTCCACGCCTACAGGTTTGTGGAAGAACCATTTAAGAATTAGAAGGAGAATTGTACATGGATTTTTCAGCAAGACATTCATTTGCGGTAAATAAACCATTCCTCTCAAAAAAAGCTGGATCACCGCAGGATTACCTTGATGCAGTTCTTGAAGTGGAAAAGAACATTGCAAAATATGCAGTGGAAAATGAAAATGAAATTTTCTGGAAGCAGGACTTTGGAAATGCCCACAAGGTAGATGTGAGCATAGGCTACGGAACCGCAGGCATCGCATATTTTTATCTTCAGCTTTATGAGGCTACAAAAAATGAGCGTCATGCCGAAATCGTAAAAAAAGCCGTGTGCTATATAAAAAATCACTGGAGACAGTCCATTCCGCCTGAACCACACAGATACACATGGCCTGATGGAATGCACTACGGAATCTACAGCGGCATAAGCGGTACAGGTTCTTTCCTGATTCTTGCTGAAAAAGCATTTGGCCTTAAGGATGCTCAGGAAGCTATAGATGATATCCTCGACTACCTTAAGAAAAAATCCGTGCCGGTTAAGCTCAATGATGGTAATGCAGCCGGAATCAAATGGACCGGAAGTCCCGTGTCCCTGGCTGATGGCGGAATACTTATGTTCCTTGCATCTCTTTATGAAACAAGACCGTCGGAAGAATTAAAGGAGTTCCTTGAGTCGGCGGGAAATGCATATCTGGCCTCTGGAATTGAGCACGAAAACGGCGGCCTTGAATTCTCGGATTATGAGACATGCAAATTGAGTGAACCTGATTATCCATACAAGGTGAGTCAGCCTAATTTTGAACTTGGTTCCGCAGGGGCAGGCTTTGTCCTTGGACGGCTTTATCAGGCCCTTGGAGAAAAAAAATATCTTGATGCCGCAGTGAAAGTTGAGCGGTATCTTGATACTGTAAAAATCGAACAGAAAAAAGGATTCCTTCTTCCTTACAGGGTAGGTGACGTTGGTGATCCGATCTTCTATCTTGGAAACTGTCATGGTGCAGCCGGAACTGCGAAATTCTATTACCTGATCTACAGGCTGACAAAAAACAATGAGTATCTTGAAAAGGTCAACCAGCTTTTTGACGGCTTTGAATCACTTGGAGCTCCAGTAAAAATGTCCGCAGGGCTTTGGAACAACACCAGTGTCTGCTGCGGTCAGGGCGGAATCCTGAATACTGCCATAGGACTTAAGTCGACTACGGGACAAAGCCGATGGAATGATCTTGCAAAACAGGCCGCGGAGATTCTGCTTGGAGAAAAAGATGAAGTGGAACCAAGCCACTATGGATGGCCTATTGCCTACAGAAGAATTGCACCGACGGAATTTTCCTATACGATTTTTTACAACGACGGAACGGCGGGAAGTGCCGCTGCGCTGTTGAGAATTTATTTTTCTGAAACCGGAAGGAAAAACAGTTATAGTCTTGCCGACGATCCTTTCATCGAGTAAAAAAAAAAGAGCCTGCATTCCAAAGTTTCCCAGGAATTGCAGGCTTTGTCATCTGGTAGGATTATGGCTATCCGATGAGAGCGTTCATTGCCTTGACGAACGCATTAGGATCAGAAATTTCCTTGCCGCTTACGAGAAGCGACTGGTCAAGGAGAACTTCTGCAATGTTCTTTACAAGTTCATCAGAAGCATCGCCTTCAAGCTTCTTTACGATGGCGTGATCTGCATTGACTTCAAGGATTGGCTTGACCATGCTTTCTCCGCCCTGGCCCATGGCACGCATCATGCGTTCCATCTGGACGGAAGGATCGTTTTCATCGATTACGACACATGCAGGGCTGTCAGAAAGTCTCTTTGAAACCACAACATCCTTTACACGGCCTTCAAGTGCCTTCTTGATCTTTTCCTGAACAGGCTTGAATGCTTCTTCCTTCTTCTTTGCTTCTTCCTTGTCCACTCCAAGTTCTTCATCGCTGCCGGAACGGTTTACGTCCTTAAGCTCGTAGTCCTTGTATTTTCCGTATGTCGGAATGACGATGTCGTCGATGTCGTCTGCCATGATGAGGACTTCAAATCCCTTCTTCTTATAGGCCTCAAGGAGAGGAGATGCACGAAGGTTCTTTTCGTCAGTACCGGTGATGTAGTAGATTGCCTTCTGGTCTGCCTTCATGCGGCCAACATAATCTGCAAAGGATGTCCATTTTCCATCTCCGTTGCCTTCGTCTGCAGTAGACTTGAAGCGGATGATCTCTGCGATTTCGTCACGGTTGCCAAAGTCGGAATAAAGTCCTTCCTTCATCGGACGGTTGTAGTTCTTTACGAAGTCCTGGTACTGCTCAAGTTTTGCCTTTTCTTCGTCGCTGCGGTCTGCCTCGGCCTTCTTGAGCACATCCTTTGCAGCATCTGCAATCTTCTTGAATTCGCCAAGAAGTTTCTTTACAGACTGGTTCTTGATGTTTTCAAGGATTCTGTTCTGCTGGAGGATTTCACGGCTTACGTTGAGCGGAAGATCTTCGCTGTCGATTACACCGCGCACAAAGCGAAGGTAGCTTGGTAAAAGCTCACGGTCGTCGTCTGTGATGAAGACACGCTTTACGTAAAGCTTTACTCCGCTCTTGTAGTCTGCCTGGTACATGTCGAAAGGTGCTGTCTTTGGAACATAGAACAAAGTTGTATATTCCTGTGTACCTTCTGCATGTGTGTGGACGTACATCAATGGATCGCTTCCGTCATGGGCAATGGATTTGTAGAATTCGTTGTAGTCTTCCTTCTTGAGTTCAGACTTTGATTTTTTCCAGAGTGCGTTTGCGCTGTTTACCTGGTCAACCTTGTTTTCGCTGCCTTCTGCCTTTCCGTCCTTGTCGTACTTTGTCTGTGTGTAGTGGAGGTAGATTGGGAATGCAATGTGGTTGGAATACTTCTTGATGAGTTCCTCAACCTTCCAGCGTGAAGCGTAATCCTTTGAATCGTCGTTGAGATGGATTTCAATGGCGGAACCAACTGTCTCTGCCTTGTCAAAGCCGTATGTGCAGTAGGCTTCGTTCTTGAAGTCGATTTCCTCTACTTCGTAGGAATTTGTTCCGTCGCTTGACCAGTGCCATACCTTTCCGTCGCCGCCGGCCTTGCGTGTATATACATCGATGTGCTTTGCAGCCATGAATGCGGAATAGAAACCAACGCCAAACTGACCGATGAGATCGTTGCTTGAGGAACCGCTTTCAGAAAGATGATCGATGAAAGCCTTTGTTCCCGAGCGTGCGATTGTACCAAGGTTGTTGTTCAGGTCAGCCTCGTCCATACCGATACCGCAGTCCTGAATTGTAAGGATGTTTTTGTCCTCGTTGAATGTGATGTCGATTCTTGGACTGAATGTAAGTGACTTGTACTTGTCATCAGATACAGTAAGATACTTGAGCTTGTCCAAAGCATCCGAAGCGTTGGAAACGATTTCGCGAAGGAAAATATCCTTGTTAGAATACATGCTGTGAATGATGAGCTTAAGCAACTGATTTACTTCAGTCTGGAATTCGTGTTTCATTTATATACTCCTATATGTTTATGTGCATCTATTGTCAAGTTTGCGTAAAGCCGAGCGTCTGCTGTTACATGTGTAAATATAGAAAAAATTGCAAAAAAAGACAAATTCCCCATGGAAAAATCGGGGAGCGGATGGCGATCAAGGCCGGCATCAAGAGTTCCGCCTTAAAGAATTTCAATTTACATCTGCTATAAATACTTATATAATAGAAAACATGGCAACAACTTCAAATATTCTCACTCTTTTGAAATATAATTGTACGAAGCAGAAGACTCACATGCTTGAGTATGCGCAGTTTGCGGATTATATCCATCGCTATGCCCAGCACCATATGGAAGAGAATCCGGACTTGGTTGCATATTGCAGTGCGGATTATAGAATGGTTCTGGAAGCGGAAATCAATTCTCTTGTTGCTGAAAAACAGGTAGCCATCGGAACAATCCGCAATAAAGACTATCTCTTTGTGACTCCATATTTCATTGACAAATACAATGCAATCTACAATCAGATTGAGACGAACATTTCGGTTCCTCTTCCAAACGTAAATGAGCTTCCTAAAAATGTTCCGCACGATATTCTCACAAAAGTTGAACCGGATGAAATCATCTACAGCCGTCTTCAGAATGAGACTCTTGACGACAAGAAACTTTACTGTGTTGTTTTCGGAAAGAATTTTCCATCGCTTCTTTATCCATCAAACTATCCGGTTGACGGTCTTGTAAAGCTGTGTCTGAGAAAAATCCAGGAACTGCTTCATAAAGGGGAATCACACGATTACTTCCTGAAAAAGCTTACTATTTCAAATCCTGGCAAGGAACTTTCCATCAAGAATTTCTTTACCCAGTTTGTTACAAATCCTCAGAGTGCTCTTGATGTTCTCAAGACTTCAGGTGATACATTCTATTACTGGAGCCAGATGTGCTACTTCCTCAAGCAGGACTATACCAAGCTCAAGGATTTTACTCCGGAAGATATTTCAGTTCTTCAGTCTGTTGCTGTCATTGAAGTTGCTACATCTTTCTACAAGACAAAAACCCAGGAACGACTTCAGATGGAAGCAGCCCTGGAGCAGCTTGATGTTCTCATGAAGAATCCTCCTTACTACTACAACATGGCTGACATCACAAAGATGAAGGATAAAAACGGAATCCCTCTTCTCGGCCAGTACAACGATGATCAGCTTAAGGAACATCTTCGTGCGAAAACTACGGACGCTCCAAACAATCAGATGCCGGAACTTTTGATCTTCAAGGTTGGCGATTCTGGCTACTACATCTACAAGGAAAAAGTAATTCCGCTGATCCTGAGGCTTGCCAATGACATCCGCATCATGGTGCGTGAGGCCCTTATAAAGAGCTGGTACCATTCACTTGTTGAATATGAAATACTTCCGGAAATGAAAGAGAACGCTTCGTTTGAAATCTGTCTTGAACGTGAGATCAATGCAGTTGAACCGATTCTCTATTCGCTTTTGAATTCATCCTTCCTTGCTGTTGTTTCAATGGAAGACCAGACTCCGGGGCATATTGCACTTTTCAAGGATGGAGAAAGAATTCCTTATAGTGAAATCCTCATGATCAGCCGTCAGGAAATTCTTGCCGACGCAAAACTCAAGCTTCCATTCTGGTATTCAATGCCAATAATCAATTTCATTCTCAAACTGATTTTCAGGAAGCCAAAGAACAAGAGACCAAGAAAGAATAGAAACGAATCTGTGGCAATGGCCGCACAGGAAGAAATCAAGGCAAAGGAAAAGGAAGAATTCCGCAAGCGTGATGAAGACGACAGCGTCGATCCTTTGAAGGCACGCAGAAGAGATCTTCGCAAGGCTGCGGTTGATATCGAAAGTCACTTTGTTCCTGAGAACAGTACCCTTGACCGTGAGCTTAAAAGCTACATGCACGAGTGGAATGACCGCATCGGCAAGGAAAATTATGAGAACCTCGGTGAAGATGTAAATTCCCTCATCCGTGACTATTTCCGCAAAGTCCTCAGGACCCTCAAGGCAGATACTTTCAATGCTGACAGAGTCACACATCTTGCAGAATCCCTGGTGGACACTCCAAGCATGATGAAGATAAAAAACCATCCTGCCTTGAAGCGATACGTGGAATTGTACATACTCAAGATAGTGAAGAATCTACCATCCAACTGAGTGTGTCTGTGTAATGACGGAGCAAGCGTTCGTTGTAATGGCAGCTTCTGTTCAGCAACAATTCTCTTCAAGGGAGTCCATATACAGCTCCTTTGAGTGAAAAGAAAAACTATAAGAAATGAAAATGGACGGAGCAAGCGTTCGTCTCAAACTGCGACTTTGCGACCCAACCCACATCTGAGGGCTTTGCCCGAAGTTTTTTGTGTGGAAAGGGAGCACCCTGAGCAGGCTTGAGGCGGTTGGTTGCGGGAGTCCATTTTCAGTAACTAATAGGCACTTTATTTTTTTTATAACAAGGAGGCGTATATGGACGGTGGCAGTAGTTCCGGGTATCACCAATGCATGAATAAAATCAGTACGCCTCACTCATGCAGGCGTAATTTCTAGGCAGCATTTCATTTTATCCTGCAATCAGGAAAATGATTCCGCTGTCATTCCGGAGATTTGAAAATGATTACATACTGGCAGCAGGAAAACGGAAAACTTGTAAAAAGAGATGAAGAAGAACTCGACCGCGACAGAAACACCTGGGTTGATGCCCGCTGTGTGACCCGCGATGATATACGTGATCTTGAAAAAAAATTTGACATCGAGCAGGAAAACCTTCTGGACTTTCTTGACCCCGATGAGCTTTCCCGCATCGAAAAAAACGACGACAAAGGATACATTGTCACAATCATAAGGCTCCCTGTATTTTCTCCAGGCGATGACGTAAGCTATTTTACGGCACCTCTTGGTATCATAATTTCAGGCAGGTTTTTCATTACGATATGCTGGACCGACTGTGAGGTTCTCAAGGATTTTGCCGCAAACCGAGTCCGCGAACTTTCGCTCAGTGACCTTCCTGCATTCACAATCAGATTCATGGCCCGCGCCGACATGATGTTCCTTAGATACCTAAAGGAACTCAACCGTCGCACCACATCCATCCAGACGGAAGTCATGCGTTCCGTACAGAATCACGAGCTGGTTCAGCTGCAGAACATCCAGAAGTCCCTTGTTTATTTTACGACATCACTCAAGACAAACCAGATGCTCCTTGAGAAACTGAGAAAGACAAGGATCATCAAGCTTGACGAGGAAGATCAGGATTGGATTGACGACGTTGAGATTGATAACCGCCAGGCTCTTGAAATGGCCGATACCTACACCAACATCATGGCTCAGACCAATGATACTTTGACATCGATCATTTCAAACAACCTTAACATAGTCATGAAGAAACTTGCCATATTGAATCTTGTTCTCATGGCTCCTACATTGATTACAAGTTTCTACGGAATGAACGTCCGCCTTCCATTTGAAAACACGGGAAAGTGGGCAGTTGTCATTGTTACTGTTTTCTGTGCAGTTTCCGTTTTAATCACCAACGCCTTCCTGCGCCTTAGTGACAAACCTGTTGAAGAAACCATCAAAAAGAAAACTTCGCTCAAGCAGAGACGGGCGGAACGCAAGCAGAAAAAATATCTCATGAAGCAGGACATGATTGCAGAAAAGAGGTCCAGAAAAAAATGAAAAGGAATTTGTTGTTTACCGCCATGGCTGTCATGTTTTCCGTGTCAGCTGTAGTTCCGGCCGCAGGTCAGCAGAAACCTGTGAATGAAAAACGTGAAGTCCAGAGAATCGAAAAAAATAAAAAGAAGACAAAAACTGAATCCAAGAGTTTTGATGAGGACAGTTACGTCCGCTTTGTTTTTTCAGGTACAGCCGGAACTTTTTCCATTGGCGAAAAATCACAGACCGTCTCAGCGGAAAGAAAATTGCGTTCGTTTAAGATCAGCAGATTTGAAACCACATACAATCTCTGGTACAAGGTGAGGTCCTGGGCAGAAAGCAACGGTTATGTTTTTTCACATCCAGGACAGGAAGGAAGTCAGGGTGGTCGTGGCAAAGTTCCTACAAAAAATGGATGCAACGAACCTGTCACCAATATCAACTGGTATGATGCTGTGGTCTGGTGCAACGCCTATTCTGAATTCAGCGGAAAAAATCCATGCTATTCATACAAGGGTGATGTGATCCGTGATGCAACAGATACGGCAGTCTGTGACCTTTCAAAATGCGACTGGAACCAGAACGGCTATCGTCTTCCTTCAGAAGCTGAATGGGAATTTGCCGCAAGAAAAACAGCAAAGAAACTTCAGTCGGATCTGCTTGCAAGCGGTCAGGTTGATTTCAATGGTGATGATGATGAATCAGTTGATGTCAAAAGCGTCGGCTGGATTTCTGAAAATTCAAAAGGGACCCATACAGTTGGTACAGCCGGAACTGAAACTGATCCGAAGAAAGCAGTTCCTGGATCTGGTAATCCAAATGGTGCCGGACTTTTTGATATGTGCGGCAATGTCCTTGAATTCTGCTGGGACTGGGAAGCTGCCTATGATGCCCCGTCTTCCGGTGAATACCAGGCAGGCCCTGAATATGGAAGTGAGCGTGTAATGCGTGGCGGCAGCTGGAACGAGTACACCATGTTCTATGCTTCAGGCGACAGATATTCCTTTGACCCAAATGAGGCCTACAACTATTTTGGTTTCAGAATCGCAGCTTCAGAATAACCATGGAACTTGATGAATACAGAAAGCTTGTTGAAGGCAGGCTCGAAGGCGAGTTTGAATTTCTCACATCCTATGAGGGATCGGATTATGAACTTGTGGCGGTAAAAAATGTTGAAGAGCAGAAGTCCCTTGGCGACAATTGCCT
>CALELJ010000090.1 GCA_937902445.1 uncultured Treponema sp.
CCGATCAGAAATTCAATTATGAAATGGTTGATTCATCATCGGCAATTCAAAAAGCCATCAATTCGTTGTCTGACAGCAACAGAGGTTTTACTGATGAATATGGAATTTCAAGTTTTTCATATGAAATCAAGGAACCTTTTGATGAAAAGAAATTCATGACCTTCATAAATGAAGACTTTCCAAAGGAACTTATCCGTGCAAAGGGTTACATCTGGTTTAAGGATAGACCTCAGGATGTTCTTCTGTTTGAACAGGCCGGAAGAAATTCTTCTGTCATGGCTGTTGCCTATTGGGTTGCTGCATTGGATGAAGCTACTAAACAGGAATGCCTTGAAGGTGATGAAGAACTTCGTGCAAATTGGGATGATGTTTACGGTGACAGAATCAATCAGATCGTATTCATCGGAAAAAATTACGATAAGGAAAAAATAATCTCAAGACTTGAAGAATGTCTTGCTTAATTACGGAGTGTTAAAATGAAAAAATCTATAAAATCCATTGTTTTGGGAGCCTGTATGGCTTTAAGTATGGCAGCTTTTGCTGCTCCAAAAAAATCAATTGTATGCACTACATATCCTGAATATGACTGGATCAGAAATATCCTTGGGGAAAAGGCTTCGTCATTTAAATTGACATTGCTCCAGAACAAGGGGACAGACCTGCATAGCTATCAGCCTTCATTCAAGGATATTGCTGCGGTTTCTACAAGCGACATGTTTGTTTATGTTGGTGGCGAAAGCGATGAATGGGTAAAAGATGCAATTTCGAATTCAAAGAACAAGAACCAGATTGTTGTGAACATGATGGAAGCTCTTGGAGACAAAGTTCGCGAAGAAGAAGTTGTAGAAGGAATGCAGGGTGAAGACGATCACGACCATGATGCAGACCATCATCACCACCATGATGACGATCACGACGATGAAGAAGTTGAATATGATGAACACGTATGGCTTTCCATCAACAATGCCATCGAACTTACTGGAATTCTTTGTGAAAAAATACAGAAACTTGATTCATCGAATGCCGCTATCTATAAAAAGAATGCTGAAGCATATATCAAACAGCTTTCTGACCTGAATGCAGAATATGAAAAAGCCGTTGCTTCTTCAAGCAATAAGGTCATTCTCTTTGGCGACCGTTATCCATTCCGCTATTTCTCCGATGATTACGGACTTAAGTATTATGCTGCATTTGTTGGATGCAGTGCTGAAAGCGAAGCAAGCTTTGAAACAATTGTTTTCCTTGCCAGGAAAGTAGATGAACTTGATTTGTCTGCTGTTTTAACAATTGAAAAATCAAATAAAAAGATTGCTGAAACAATTGTTGCAAATACAAAGAGTAAGAATCAGACAATTCTTGAAATGGATTCTCTTCAGTCCGTTACGGAAAAAGAAATTAAAAATGGAAGGAACTATCTTTCTGCAATGAAAAACAATCTTGAAGTTTTGAAAAAAGCTTTGAAATAAGGATTATAAATGGCACTGTTGGAATGTACGGATCTTTGCATTGGTTATGGTTCTCAAGTCATACAAAAGTCTTTGAGTTTCTCCATTGAAAAAGGTGATTACTTTTTCATTACTGGTGAAAATGGAAGCGGAAAATCTACCTTGATGAAGACAATCCTTGGATTCATCAAGCCTGTATCAGGATCCATTTCCTTTTCTTCCGAATGGAATAGGAAAGGTATTGGATATCTTCCTCAGACTTCCGAAATTCAAAAGACCTTTCCTGCAACTGTAATGGAAATAGTAATTTCTGGCTGTCTGTCTGATTTAGGATGGCTGCCTTTCTACAGGAAAAAGGATTTGCTTAGAGCAAAGGACATTATCGATATGCTTGGTATGTCCGGATATTCCAACAAAAGCTTCAGGGAACTATCGGGTGGTCAGCAGCAAAGGGTATTGTTTGCCCGGGCCCTATGTGCCGCCCGTGACATTCTTGTTATGGACGAACCTGCAAAAGGTTTTGATGCGGAAATGATTGATAGAATGCATGAAATACTCCTGGAACTGAATAAAAATGGAGTCACCATAATTGTCATCAGTCATGATTTGTCCGCAGCAAAAAAATACGGAAATAAATTTCTAACACTCGAAGGCAGGAGGAATTAAATGTCGGAACTATTTGAAACCCTGAAAATGTATTTTTCATTTTCTTTTGTAGTTTATGCCTTCATTGCCGGTATAATGATAGCATTGTCGTCATCCCTGCTTGGAGTTACTCTTGTAATAAAAAGATTTTCATATATTGGTGATGGACTTTCCCATGCCGCATTTGGGGCAATGGCGGTAGCATCGGTATTTAAATTGACCAATGATACAGTCTTTGTCCTGCCTATGACCATTTTATGTGCTGTCCTGATTTTGTGCGCCAGCGAAAATTCAAAGATAAAGGGCGATGCAAGTGTAGCAATGATTTCTGTTGGTGCTCTGGCTGTAGGATATTTTCTGATGAATATTTTTTCACCGCCTGCGAATCTTTCCGGTGATGTGTGCAGTACCTTGTTTGGTTCCACTTTGATTCTTACTTTGACTAAAAACGAAATGTTGATTTCCGTTTTTTTGTCATCAGCTGTAATTATATATTTCATATTTTTTTACAATAGAATATTTTCTATTGTCTTTGACGAAGATTTTTCCCGTGCATCCGGAATAAATACACGGCTCATGAACATTATAATGGCTGTCATTATTGCTTCCGTCATTGTTCTTGCCATGAACCTTGTAGGAACACTGCTTGTTTCTGCCCTTATAATTTTTCCGGCTGTTTCTTCAATGCTTGTATTTAAAAGTTTCCGCGGTGTAGTGGTGTTTTCCTGTATGATTTCTGTGTTCTGTACGATCATCGGACTTTTCTCTTCAGTGATAGCAGGGACTCCTGTCGGATCTACAATAGTCATAGTTGATATTTTGGCACTTCTAACATGCAAAATTGTTAGTTGTCTAAGGAGATAAATATGAAAGGATTTTGTCTGTTTCTTTGTTCTGTATTGGTATTCATGTTTTCCTGTAGTGGCAGGCAGGCTAAAATTGAAAAATCAAAGATTGATTCTACTGTTTCTGAAAGAACGGAATCAGTTGATGATCCGAAGGTAAAACGTGTTGCGCCTGTTTACTATTCGAAGGGAATACCTGAAAAAATAGACTTTGATTTTACAAAGATGAACTTCAATATGGCATCAGGCCTGATATTTGATATCATGGTTGAACCTGAAAAATTTCTTCATAGGACAATAAAATTTGAAGGGCAGTTTTCAACATCTGTCTATGAAGGCGTTCGTCGTTTTGCAGTTTTTTCGTGGGATCTGGCAGGCTGCTGTCCCACAGGTCTTGAGTTTATACCGTCAAGTACGACAGATTTTTTGATGAATTTCCCAATGGAAGGGTTGCCAATCACAGTAATCGGCAGACTTGAATATGGCTTCAATGGGGTGGACGAAGAATTATATTTCATGGCTGATGAAATAAAAATGTAAAAAAATCAAGATCAATAACAAAAAAGACTTCACGGTTCCGTGAAGTCTTTTTTGTTGTCAGCACCTTTATGCGACACAGAGAATTGCCATTCATCCACCCATGCGCTGGCAGATCTTGTAACCGATGTTTCCTGCGTTGATGTTAGGGAAGA
>CALELJ010000091.1 GCA_937902445.1 uncultured Treponema sp.
AGACCGTCTGACCAGCGGCGACCGTCCATAATACGGCCTGTCTGTTCATCCACGATCTTTACTTCGCCATCGATGACAACATACTCATCGTCCTTGTTGAACAGGGTGATCTGCAGAAGTCCCTGCTTACCGATGGACATGGAACCACCACCAAGTGTCCAGGAAATGAATACAAGTTCATGCTTGCGCTGAAGTTCCTTTACGATTTCCGCACGGATCTTTGGATCAAAAATCAAGGTATCGGCGTTCTCAATTCCCTGATAGAGATATTTGGCGGCCTTCTTTACGTTATTGTTTTCATTGTTGAGGGCAAGTTCCATGACCATAACGGAAATATATTCGGCAACCTTGGACTTGGTCATGTAATTTGCAAGCTGCTGTCTCAGTATTGAAAGAATTTCCGAAAAGCCTTCTTCCTTATAGAACTTGATGATGATATACCAGTTCATGAGGCTCAAGCGGTTAAGGAATTTTTCAGTCATCAAAAGGAAAACATTCTTTTCTTCCGGAGAGTATTCATTATTGGACATGATGCTCTTCCATACAGGATCAAGAATGGTTTTACGGGCAGACTGAATTGTGGCATCCTTCATAGCAAGGGTAGCCCTCAGCTGTTTTTCAGGTATCTGAGTTTTTTCGTCAATAAGCTGGGATGGATGGGAACGGTTGTAAAGCCTTACACATTCACATTGAATGATCTGCGAATAAATCTCACGGTCAAACTGCTTGTACAAAATGGAGAAAACAATAAGCTTTGACAGATCCATGACTTCCTGACGATGGGAAACGAATTCCGGCATGGAAATTTCCATCTTTGAAATATAGTCAAGGAGAATCATGTTCTGGAGAGATCCAGGAGAAAAATGATCAAGACTTACACCATGAGCAGAACGGTTGTCCGCAAGCTGCAAAGTAAGGAGCTGCTTTTTATGACTGAGAAAGTGAGAAGTTCCGTCTTCTGTAAGAATAACCTTGAGCGGCAAATCCAATATGAATTTCTTTTTTTCTGTTCACAGAAAATACAAACAG
>CALELJ010000092.1 GCA_937902445.1 uncultured Treponema sp.
ATCATGAGGAAAAGAATTCCCAGCACAAGGCTTATTGCCATCGGAACCATGAATGCCGGCAGCACGGAATATTCGCCGCAGTAGAGGGCTGTCGCCACAGGTATTGCAAAAGAGATTCCTACGATTGCGAGTATGAGGAAAAGAACTCTGATTACTGTAAAGGTTACGTTTGATTTGGTTTTCATTTGCTGAATTTTTCCAGGACTTTCTTGTCCCCTGTCTTTTGGATGATTACAAGGTGATCGCCTGATGCAAGCACTGTGTTACCCTGAGGCAGTTCATAGTTTTTGCTGCCCGGTTTCTTTATGAGCAGTACGAGATACTGTCCAGGATTTGCAATGTCCTTGAGCATCTGGCCTGCAAATTTGCTTGTGCTGCTGAGGTCGCATTCGATGATTTCAAATTCGCCGTTTGAGACTGTGTGGATTCCCTTTACGCTTTTGCCGTGGAGGTGGCTGATGATTGAATCTACAAGGGTGTCCCTCATAGGAATGGCAACTTCGATTCCAAGCCTGCGTGCAATGTTGCCGTATTGGGCCTGGTTTACCAGTACGATGGATTTTTCAACTCCCAGGGATTCCAGGTAGGCGGAAATTACCATGTTCAGCTCGTGGTTGTGTGTGGCGCAGATGAGAAGATTGCACTTGTCCAGTCTTTCTTCCTCAATGATGTTGTCATCGGTGATGTCCGCATGCACGACATTTGCCGATGGAAATTTATTTTTTGCGGCTTCACAAAGCTCATAGTCGGTGTCGATGATTGTGATGGACTGGTTGGATTTCTTTTCCCTGCCAAAGATCTTGCTGAGAACGGAATTCCTGTCCTTTTCGATTATGCGTTCAGCGACAATTGTTCCGACTCTTCCGATTCCGCAAAGACAGATTTTTTTGATGACGTCAACCTGGATTCCGCAAAGCTCAAGAAGATCGCCTACGTTTTCCTTTGCGGTGATGATTCCGATTCTGTCTCCGGCGTGAAGGATTGTTTCTCCGCTTGGGAGTGCGCTGACCATGTTGTCCGTTTCCTCGTCCTTTGTTTCCTGATAGACGACGATGAATTTCTTGTCCGTAAGGGTGCGGATGTTTTTAAGTGCCGTTCCGTCCAGCTTGCTGTCTTTTTCAACCTGAAGGGATGTGATTTCAAAGTCACCGTTTTCGCCAAAATCAACAATGTCGCTTATGGCTCCGTGTTCAACGGCTTTTACGATTGCCTCCGCTGCCTCAACGTCCGGATGAACCATGAAGTCGATTCCGTAGAGCGGACGATGGTTTCCTTTGAAAGTGTCGGCATGGTGTTTTGCGGCATCATTTGTATTTACATAGTATGCGTAGTTTCTTACGCGTGCGATTTTAAGGATGTTCGGGTATACGGCGTCGACAAGGGAACAGGTGATCATGTTTACTTCATCATTGTCCGTAACGGTGACCAGGGCATCCTGTTTTTCTATTCCGTGTTCCTCAAGGTTGTCCAGGTTGTTTCCGTCAACGGCAAATACATCGCAGTCAAGCTGGCTTTTTACGTTTTCAACAGTCTCTTCGTTGTTGTCGATGATTGTTACTGTGTTTTTTTCGTTGAGCAGTCTTTTTGCCAGCTGAACACCGGTAAAACCCGCTCCAATAATCATAATATTCATTTGCTTCAATTATACAGTTTTTTTGTCAATTAATCACAGTCTATTTGCCAAATCGTAAAATTCTTCCTATATTTTCAATATGAAATTTCTGCATACCAGTGACTGGCATCTGGGAAAGATTTTTTACGAACATTCCCTAGTTGAAGACCAGAAGCATTTTTTAAACCAGATCCTTGATGAGCTTGCCGGTGCTGATAAAGCCGGAACTCCATACGACGCCCTTGTCGTTGCGGGTGACGTCTATGACAAAGCCATCCCATCGCCTGAGGCAGTAAAACTTTTCAGCGGTTTTCTTGCCGACATGCATAAAAAATTTCCGGAGCTGCAGATGTTTTTTTCAGCCGGAAACCATGACAGCGCCACAAGGTTGAGTTTTGCTTCGGATCTTCTTCATTCCCAGAATATCCATATGGCAACCGATGCCAGACAGTGCGACGTTGGAGTCCCTGCAGGTAAAGGTGATGACGCTGTTATTGTCTATCAGATACCGTTTTTGCAGATGGGGTCTCTTACTGATTCAGACGGAACTGTTCTGCGCCATCAAAATGAACTCCTTGCCCAGGCCTGCGCACGCATCAAGGCCGCCCACAAAAAGACATGTGGAAAGAAGAAAATTCCTATGGTTGTAAGCGCCCATGTTTTTGCAGGCAGCAGTGATCTTGGCGGATCCGAAAGAAATTTCGTCGGTACCGCGGAACAGATTGATGCAAAACTTTTCAAGGATTTTGATTATGTTGCCCTGGGACACATCCACAAAAGCCAGAAAGTTCTGGGGGATGGAGTGCGGTACAGTGGTGCTCCTTTGGATTACAACTTTGGAGAGAAGGGAAAAAAGGTCATGCTGAGTGTGACGGTGTCCGATGGAAAAGTCGACGTCAGGGAAATTGAATTTGTTCCCCTCCATAAAGTGACCCGCCTTGAAGGTACCTACGATGATTTCATTTCCGGAGATTACGGAAAATACATGGATGATTACGTGGAACTCATATGTACAGACAATCTGGTCCATGAAAATCCCATGGAAGCTTTGCGGGGCAAATTTCCAAACATACTTTCATTCCGGGTTGTGCGCATGGAAGCTGCCGGACAGAATCTTGCCGTTGCGGAACGAAGGGCTGCCCTTGAAAAAATTTCCGGCGGAGACTATTCAAAAATATTCGATCTTTTCATGACAGATGTCTACAAATCAAGGCAGGATGAATTGAAGGAAAATCTTTATAAAGATGAGAAGAAACTTTTCTCAAAAATCGCAAAGGAAGTGGAGGCCAGTGAAGAATGAAACCATTGAAAATTCACATGAAGAATATCGGTCCCTTCGTTGATGAGAAACTGGACTTTACAGGCCTTGATGAGGTTTTCCTTCTTTGCGGTGACACTGGAGCAGGCAAGACCACAATATTCGATGCAATGACATTTGCGCTTTACGGAGAATTCCTTGGTGCAAGAAAGGGCAAGTCAAAGGACTTCAGGTCCCAGTTTGCGTCAGAAGGTGATGAATCTTTAGTGGAATTTGAGTTCAGTTCCGGGAATGAAAAATTCCGCGTTACAAGAACACTTCCATATAATTACATAAACAGAAATGGAAAGCTTTCTCAGAAAGAATCCATGGTTTCCCTTGAGTCATGGAATGAAGACTGTGGCGGCTATGAAAACGTCAATGCTGGCAAAACGGAAATCAATTCGAGGATAGAACAGACAGTAGGGCTTCGTGCCGATGAGTTTTCAAAGATTGTGGTTCTTCCTCAGGGGGAATTTTCTGAATTTCTCAGGGCCAACTCAAAGGAAAAGCAGGAGCTTTTGCAGAAACTTTTCCCCGTGGAATTCTACCAGGCAATCGTTGAAAAGGTTAAGGAAGAAAATGATTCTGTACAGGAAAAATTGAAAATTCTTGAAGGTTCAATCGGTGAACTTTCCAAGGATGTTGATTTTACCGATGCGGAAAAGAAGATAGCCTCCCTTGAAGAAAGCCACAGCGAGAAAAAAAATCAGGTTGAAAAGCTCCGTGCCGAAAAAGAGGACCTTGCAAAAAAATATACCGTTGTCGAAACGGAACTCAGGACCGCAAGGGAACTTGAAAAAGCCGAGGAAGAAAAAAAGAGGCTTGATGAAGAATCTAAAAATATTGATTCCACTGTTGAAAAGCTTGCCCTGGCTGATGATGCCGATGCAGTGGTTCCTTTCATCGACGGAAAGAACAGCCGCCTGGAAGAAGAAAAAAATGCCGGTGAATATTACGAAAATAATGTTGCCGCAGTAAAGGATGCCCAGGAAAAATACGACGGCCTTAAAGAAAAGGAAGAGGAAAATTCAAGGCTTGAGAAAATTCTTGAAGGCAACAGGATGCTTTTGAAAACTTATTCCGACAAACTTGAGGCGGCGGAAAAATATGCAAAGGTTCAGACGCAAAGCAAACAGGCACTGGAAAACAGCCGCCTGCTGAAAAAGAAAATCTGCGGCCTTGAGAAAAAGGAAAAAGACTGGTTTGAGAACCTGAAAGAAATTGCCCTGGCGGCGGGAATCGACATCAGTGATCTTGGTGCCAGCGATATTCATTCACGGATTCTTGAAAAGTTTTCTGAGGCAAAGGAAAAATCTTCCGAGGCGGCAAGGCTTTATGATACTGTATGCGAGGCTTCCCAGATTCAGAAAAAAATCGAGTCTTCAGAAAAAAATCTTGCTTCCCTTGAAGAGGAAAAGAAGTCAAGAAACAGACAGATTGAAAACATGGAGAAGATTCTTCTTGAGTGCACACAGAAAAAGGAAGAACAGTTTGCAAACAACACGGCATGCACCCTTGTGGCTTTTCTTAAGCCTGGATGCGCGTGCCCTGTGTGCGGTTCTACGGAACATCCGTCTCCTGCAAAGGCATCCGGTGATTTCCTTGATCTTGATGAGAAGATTGAGACTGCCCGCCATTCCCTTGAGTCGGAAAAAAATCTTCTTGCCTCATGCAGTGAAAAGATTGCCGCCTCAAAAGAACTTCTTGAAAAATACAGGGAAGATCTTTTGCATCTTAGAAAGGAAACCGGCGATGTCACTCTGGAAGAATCTTTTGATGAAGCCGGTAGAAAAAAGAATGAAATGTACAGTCTTCAGGACGCCTCGGAAAAATCAGGTGCCCTTCTGAAAGAAATTCAGAATTCTCAAAGGGACATGACTTTGCTTAAGGATGAACTTGCGGAAGCAGAATCTGAATGTTCCTCTTTGGAGACTGCCTTGAAACTTCTTGAGGAGCAGATGGGAAAGTCAGGTGACGGTAAAACTGACGTTGATGATATCAGAAAGGATATTGAGGATCTTTCCAGAGAGGTTGAGGGTCAGCAAAGCCAGGTGGAGAAGTTCCGGGAGGAATTTGAGAAGGCTGACAGGCATTTAGGAAAGTGCAGGACCCGCCTTGAAGAGTCGGTGAATTCCCTTGAGACGGCAAAAAAGAATTACAGGGAAGCTCAGGCGGCGTTGGAAAAGAAATTCGCGCAGTCAAAGTTCCGCAGTGAAGAAGAAGCTTTGGATTGTTTTGTCGAAAAAGATGTGCGGGAAAAACTAAGAAAGACCGTGGATGAGTTCCGCAGGGATTATGAAAGGGTGGACGCTGCCATTGATCTGCTTTCCAAAAAAGTGTCGGAAAAATCAACGGCTATTGAGAAGAAGGCTTGTGAGATTGCATCACAGATGGAAGAAAAGCAGAATTCCATCGATGAGTTTTCCGGTCAGGCTGAAGAAATTTTCATGCAGAAAACACGGCTTGAGAAGGACTTCATGCAGTTTAAGAAACTTTCTGACAGTCACGGAAAGCTTGCCTCAAAGGCGGAACCTCTTGCCCGTCTATGGAAAGATCTTTCCGGTGGTAATCCGTCTAGAATACGTTTTGAGTCCTGGTTCCTTGGGCTTTATTTTGACGATGTGGTGGTCTGCGCCAACAGGCATCTGCTCAAGATTTCCGGGGAGCGCTATGAGTTTAAGATGGATACTGAAAAAACAGGCGGAAATTCCCTTCATGGCCTTGATCTTGTGGTTGATGACTACAGGACAAACAATGACCGTGATACGGCGACATTGAGCGGTGGTGAGACTTTCATGGCATCCATAAGCCTTGCCCTTGGACTTACGGAAGTGGTCCAGAAGTCAAGCCGGCTTGATTCCCTATTCATAGATGAAGGTTTCGGTTCCCTGGACAAGGAAAGCCTTGAGATGGCTCTTGGTGTCCTTCAGGAAATCGGCAGTTCAAGGACTGTCGGAATCATCTCCCACGTGGAGGAAATGCTTGGCGCCATTCCGTGCCATGTGGAAGTCAGGAAAACTTCGCGGGGATCTCATATTTCCGCCTGCTGAGGATATTGTAAAATTCGGAAGTAATATGGGAATTTTGTTAGATTTTGCTTTTCAAAATACTTAATAAAGTTTAGTATTACTTAAGTTAAAGTCGCTGTATTGCGGCCAAATTTTGTAAGGGGTTATTCAAATGGAATACAAAATCACAAACGCTTATTGTAAACGTGTATGGGATGATCTTAGCGCTCGTTACGCAGATCAGGGTCACTTTCTCCAGGCAGCAGGTCTCGTTCTTCAGACAATTTCACCTGTAGTAGACAAGATGCCAGAGCTTGAAAAGACAGCAGTTCTTGAAAGACTCACAGAACCAGAAAGAATCATCATGTTCCGTGTACCTTGGACAGATGACAAGGGTGTACCACACGTAAACCGCGGTTACCGCGTTCAGTTCAACAGCGCAATCGGACCTTACAAGGGAGGTCTCCGCTTCTCTCCAGAAGTAGGTCTCGACGTTCTCAAGTTCCTCGGATTTGAACAGATCCTCAAGAACTCTCTTACAACACTCCCAATGGGTGGCGGAAAGGGTGGTTCAGACTTTGACGCTCACGGAAAATCAGAAGGCGAAGTTATGCGCTTCTGCCAGTCATTTATGACAGAACTTTACCGCCACATCGGCGCTGACACAGACGTTCCAGCTGGAGACAAGGGTGTTGGTGGACGCGAAGTAGCCTGGATGTTCGGTCAGTACAAGAGAATCGCAAACGTATGGACAGGTGTTCTTACAGGTAAGGGACTTGACTTCGGTGGTTCTTTGATCCGTCCAGAAGCAACAGGTTACGGTCTCATCTACTTTGCAGAATGCATGCTCGCAAAGATGGGAACAGACTTCAAGGGAAAGACATGTCTCGTTTCTGGTAAGGGTAACGTTGCTCAGTACGCAACAGAAAAGATCAACCAGCTCGGTGGTAAGGTTATCACACTTTCTGACTCATCTGGATACATCCTCGATGAAGACGGAATCGATGCTGAAAAGCTCGCATACATCACAGAACTTGCAAACACAAAGGCTCGTATCTCTGAATACGTTAAGAAGTATCCAAAGGCAAAGTTCTTCGATGGAGAAAAGCCATGGGGAGTTAAGGCAGACTATGCATTCCCTTGTGCTACACAGGATGAAATCTACGAAGAAGATGCAAAGAAGCTCGTAGCAAACGGCATCAAGCTTGTTGCTGAAGGTGCTAACATGCCAACACGTGCAGAAGCTATCGCTTACCTCCAGGCAAACGGTGTACGCTTCGCTCCTGGTAAGGCAGCTAACGCTGGTGGTGTTGCAGTATCTGGTCTCGAAATGTCTCAGAACAGCGAACGCCTCTCATGGACACGTGAAGAAGTTGATGCAAAGCTCAAGAACATCATGACACAGATCCACGACAACGCATGGAACACAGCAAAGGAATTCGCAACAGAAGGCGACTACGTTTCTGGTGCAAACATCTACGGCTTCTTGAAAGTAGCAAGAGCCATGATGGCACAGGGTCTTTGCTAAGATTACGATGCGAGAGTTTTACGTTTTTTGCGAAAGCAAAAATGGACGCGGTGCGGCCAAGCAAAACTCTTAGACGAAACTGCCTGCAGTTTCGTCCTGGCTCAGGGTCTTTGCTAATCGGCGAAAGCTTTGTTGCATAGAGGCCGATATCTGGCGTAACTTTCGCCGCACGAATTGCGCAGCAATTCGTGTAAAGGCTTTTTAGTCGTACGGGATAAAAAAAAGCGGTTTAGTTTACTAAACCGCTTTTTTTATAATTCCCAATTCTTAATTCTTAATTATTTAACACCCAGCTTCCACCGATGCAGAAAACATTTTTAAGCGACTGGTAGTCAGCTGCGTTGCTTTCATTTATTCCGCCTGTAGGCATGAATTTTACCATAGGGAACGGGCCGCCCAACGCCTTGAGCATTTTAGTTCCGCCTAAAGCCTCCGCCGGG
>CALELJ010000093.1 GCA_937902445.1 uncultured Treponema sp.
CAAAGAGTTCCTAAGACTGAAACACAAGGCAGAGTTCAAACATCAATCGCAACTGTATTAGTATTACCTGATGTTGATGATGATGAAATTGAAATTCCTGATAGTGATCTAGAAATTGAAACACATAGAGCTTCAGGTGCTGGTGGTCAGCATATCAACAAGACTGACTCAGCTGTAAGAATCGTACACAGACCTACAGGTATCACTGTTAACTGTCAGGATGGTCGTAACCAGATTGCCAACAGAGAAACAGCTATGCGTATCATCAAGGCCAGAGTATACGAATACTACAAACAGAAGAAAGAGGAAGAAGAAGGCGCAATCCGTCGTTCAAAGATTGGTACAGGCGACCGTTCTGAAAAGATCAGAACTTACAACTATCCACAGGATCGTATCACAGATCACCGCATCAACATGAGCGTACACAACCTTCCGGGATTCATGATGGGCAACATGGACGACATGCTTGACGCCCTCAATGTCTACGCAAAGGAAGAACAGTTCAACGAACTGGATAAATAAAAAGCAAAGGCAGCAGGTGCAGTAACTATCATCTGCTGCTTTTTTTATTTCACGCAGAACATGACAATCCAGCAATTCAAGCAATCAACACTGCAAAAGTTATCCTCATCTCCCAGTCCTGCACTGGACATTGACGTTTTGCTTCAATGGGCATTGAACAGAGACAAGACATTCATTCTTTTCAACAGGGACATGGAGCTTCCATCGGAAGTGGAGGAAAAACTTTTAGGAGCAGTAGAAAAACGAAGGACGGGGCTGCCGGTTGCCTACATCACGGGGCACAAGGAATTCTTTGGGCTTGATTTCCATGTAAACACAAATGTACTCATCCCAAAGCCGGACACGGAAGTGCTGGTGGAAAACGCCGCCAACTGGTTGTTTGACAGCTACAGCCGCCGCCCGCAGATTTTCAACATATGCGACATGTGCACCGGAAGTGGCTGCGTTGGAATAAGCCTCATGAAGTTTGTTGGCGGCGGCAGCGCAACCGGCAGCCCCGTAAGCAAAGACAGCCTGCCTGGACTTACCATGTGTGACATAAGCAAGGATGCCCTTGAAGTTGCAAGACACAACGCTGACAATCTGCTTTCAAAGGCGGAACGTGAAAAAGTTCAGTTTGTACACACAAACCTTTTTGACAACCTGGGACAGACAAAATCCGGCATATACGACCTCATAGTATCAAACCCGCCTTACGTACCGGCCACTGAGACCACAGAACTCCTGAAAGACGGCCGCAGCGAACCACGGCTAGCTTTGGACGGCGACGTTACCCTTGATGGCAGACCAAGCGGAACAGATGATGGCCTTGAACTGATCCGCCACCTCATTCCACAGGCCCATAGATTTCTAATTCCCGGAGGAATGCTTATACTGGAAACCGGTGAATACAATGCGGAAGAAACCGAAAAAATCATGCGTTCCCATGGATTCAAGGACACAAAGCTTTACTACGACCTTGAAGGTCAGCTAAGAAACGTAAGCGGAATAAAATAAGTCCAACAAAAAGCCCCGGTCAAGCAAACGCCAGCCGGGGTTCATTATTTTCAGAAACTCTATGCCACCGTCTCGCAACACGGCAACCCATCCACAAACCAGATCAACCGGCGTGAAAGACTACTTCAGAATTTCCTTATAAAGATCGATTACCTTTTTCTTTGTCACAGCCTTTGGATTTGAGGCAACAAAGGTGCTCTTAAGAACATTTTCCGCAAGGAAGTCCAGGTCATCCTTTGTAAGTTCAATCTCGCTATCGTTTACCGTAAACTTAAGAATTCCTGTGCTATCAAGGGCATCCATTGCTTCGTTTTGGAAGCTTGAGTTCCTTGGCAAGCTTGTCTACAGCCGCAACAGCTGCTTTTCTGTATGCGTCAGGCTTTGCTGTGGCAGAAACTTTTGCTCCCATTGCAAGGGCTATGTCCTTGTATTTGGTTCCGCTTGAAGGAGCATTGTGCTGCATCACTGAAGAAAGCAAAAGTGCCGAAGTAAGTTTTGCAGGAATTCCATTGGCAGCCTCAAGAGCATTGGCCATAGCCGTAGCAAGACCCGCGCTGCTGTTTGAAACTGCAAGACCTGCAAGATACTGGCCATAGAGAATCTGATCCTTGGCGGAAGCAGTTCCCTTTACGGCATCCTTTACATTTTCACAGATGATCTTGATTGCCTCAACGGCATTGATATCCGTCATAAGCCATGATTCCTTGCAAACAAGGGACTCTACAGAAGATGCGATGAGCGCAAGTGAGGAAACCGCAAAATCCTTTGACGAAGCAAAAATATCCGAATCGCAGATTACAGCGTCTGCAAGTGCGTGAACATCAAAGCATTCAATCTTTCTGCGCTGGGCCTCATCATCAAGCATCACGTCATAACCGAATCCGCGGGCATTTCCTACTGAAGAATAAACCAGATAAAGTGGAAGCGCAGGTTTCTTTGACTTGTTGCTTCCCTCAAGCTTGCGTGGATCAGATATGTCAGGATTACCGAGAAGAACAGCCGCTGCCTTTGCAGTATCCATGACAGAGCCGGAACCAAGTGCAACGATTACATCAGCACGGAAAGATTTTGCCGTATCCACTGCGGAACGAACATTATTTACCGTAGCTGCCATGTTCACACGGTCGTAAACCTGGTAAACAAGCTTGTTTTTTGCTATGAGTGCTGATATTTTCTTTACGGCCCCACTTTCAACAGCAGAACCATCTGTTATAACAAGAACGCGCTGAAATTCGCGGCTTTTGATAGAATCCATTAAATTTTTTATAGCGCCACTGCCAAAAAAGGAAAATGCGCTTGTTGCTATCTGATTAGGCATTTAATTCTCCTAAAATTTACGCAATTATTATGACTGTAAATCCCCTTATGGTCAAGTTAATACTTTACAAAAATACGTTAATTTTAATACCGCATCTTGCAACAGTTCACCCAGAAGTTTATATTGTACGCATGAGAAACGCTATATATAGAAAAAATGTTATTCTCTTCATTGCAGCCGCGGTCTTTTTTATGACTTCCTGTGCACCAAAAAAAGCTGCCGGAGTTCCGCCTGTAAAAAAAAATGAAAACACTATAAAAATAACAGCTACTTTCTACCCGCTTTATGTATTGCTATTAAATATTACAGAGGGTATCGACGGAACTGAACTTTCAGTGCTTGCCCCAGCCGACACGGGATGCCTCCACGACTACCAGCTTACCACAGGTGACATGAAAAAAATCGAGGACTGTGACATCCTTGTTGCCAACGGAAGCGGAATGGAAGATTTCATGGAAAAAATCATCGGCACAAAAAAGGATTCTGTCATTTCAGCAACTGAAGGCTACGAACTTGTAGATGACAATTCACATGTATGGGTTTCTCCATCGGGAGCCATTTACGAGACAAAAAAAATCACAGAAGGCCTTTGCCGTTTTGATCCTGTCCATGCTGAACAGTACAAAAAAAATGCCGCCATCTACATCGAAAAACTTACTGCATTGAAGGATCACATGCATTCAGTCCTTGACGGGCATTCCGGAAAAAAAATCGTCACTTTCCACGAGGCTTTTCCCTATTTTGCAAAAGAGTTCAACCTTATGGTAGAATCTGTAGTTGAACGTGAGCCGGGAACAGCACCAAGTCCACGGGAGCTTGCTGACCTTATCTCCACATTGAAAAACATTCTTTCAGGCGGAACCCATATCGCGCTCTTTGCTGAGCCCCAGTACTCCTCGAGTGCGGCGGAAGTCATCGCGCGTGAAACTGGACTGACGGTTTACGAACTTGACCCTTGCGTTACAGGTGATCTTTCTTCTTCCGGAACAAAGGATTCCTACCTGAACGCAATGAAACAAAACACTGATGTTTTAAAGAAAGCATTGGAAAACTGAACAGGAACACAAATGCCTTGTCTAATAGGAAAGCAGCATGTCTGCTGCACCCGCATTGCAGGTCTCAGCGTAAAAGCCGGCAATGACTACATTTTGAAAGACATCAACCTCCACATCCATTGCGGTGAACTTACAGCCATTGTAGGTCGCAACGGAGCCGGGAAAAGTACATTCATGAAAGCGCTTCTCAACACCATACCCCACACGGGAACAGTCATCTATGAAGGAGAACGCTGCGCCGGACACTGTGGAAAAGACAGGACAAGCGACCACGACAGATTCTGCACCTGCCACAAGAAAATTCCATACACTACGACAAAGCCTGTTTTTGGCTATGTGCCACAGTCTCTTTCAGTCGAGCAGGGAACTCCAACCAGCGTAGAGGATCTGGTACTTTCCTGCATCTCCCGTCGCCCCGCATGGCTGCCCCACAGAAAAAAAGACAAGGAAAAGGTTGCTGAAATTCTAAAGTCCACCAATGCCCACGAGCTTGCCTCCCGCCGTGTATGCGACCTTTCAGGCGGAGAACTGCAGCGCGTCATGCTTGCCCTTGCGATTCATCCAGTGCCGGACATTCTCCTCCTTGACGAGCCTGTCAGCGGCGTAGACAGAACCGGACTCAAGTCATTCTACCAGCTGGTTTCTTCCATCAGGCGGGACTACGACATAACAGTCCTTCTCATAAGCCATGACCTTGACCTGGTTGCAAAACACGCAGACAGAGTCGTGTTCATAAACAACAGCAGCGCCATAATCGGCAGGGTTGATGAAGTATACGCAAACAGAGATTTCATCGACGTTTTCGGAAATGTTGAAACTGCCTCAGACAGAAACGATGGAGGAGATGAATGAATTTGATTTATTCACTGATCGACACACTGCTCCCCTTCCAGTGGCTTTCTCCTGTTTTCATGAAAAATGCCTTTCTTGCCATTATTGTGGCATGTCCACTTTTTGGAATGCTTGGTACTTCCGTAGTGTCAAACCGCATGAGCTTTTTCAGCGATGCCATAGGACACAGCGCACTTACAGGAATAGCCCTTGGTGTGATTCTTGGAATCCGGGATGTTACCATTTCAATGATTGTCTTTTCACTGCTTCTTGGATTTGCAATCATCTCCGTAAAGATAAAGGGCAAATCTTCCAGCGACACAATCATCGGAGTTTTCTCATCTACAGCAGTAGCACTTGGAATAGTACTTCTTTCAGCAGGTGGAAATTTCGCGAAATACCAGAAATACCTTGTCGGAGACATTCTGAGCATCCAGCCGGAAGAAATTCTCATGCTTGTTGTGGCCGCCCTGATACTTCTTTCCGTATGGGTTGTTTTCTACAACAAGATGCTTCTGGTTTCCATGCACAGTGTTTTTGCAAAAAGCCGGGGAATAAAGACTTTCCTGATTGAACAGATTTTTGCGCTTCTTACAGCAGTGATCGTAACCGTCAGCATCCGATGGACGGGACTTCTTGTCATCAACTCGCTTCTGGTTCTGCCGGCAGCAGCATCAAGGCTTGTTTCCCGTTCAACCGGAAGATACACTCTGCTTGCGGTGATTTTTTCCATGGCAAGCGGAATCGCAGGACTTGCATTGAGCTACCAGTTCAACACTGCAAGCGGGGCGACCATCGTTCTTGTAAATTCAGGAATCTTCCTGGTCTGTCTTTTTACAACCATCATAAGGAGAAGAAATTGAAAGGCATAAAAGCAGTTATCTTTGATTTAGACGGAACCTTGCTTGATACGATCGAAGACCTTGCAGACAGCTGCAACAAAACCCTAGAACAGCTTGGAATGCCACCTCGCACTTTGGATGAAGTCCGCAGTTTTGTTGGCAACGGAATTGCGCGCCTTATGGAACAGGCAGTTCCAAAGGGCAAAGACAACAAGGACTTTGAAAAATCAGTTGAGCTGATGAAAAAAAACTACGGCTCCAACTGGCATAACAAGACAAAACCATACGACGGAATAATGGAACTGATCCGCAGTCTTAAAGACCATGGAATAAAAATCGGAATAAATTCAAACAAGCCTGACCAGCAGGTAAAGGAGCTTGGGAATCTTTTTTTCTCAAACGTCGTTGGAAGCGAAACTGCGCTTGGCGACAAAGAGGGAATCAATAGAAAACCTGCGCCGGATCTTGCAAACGAATTAATGAAGATTTTCGGTGTCTCAAAAGAAGAGACCGTCTATGTAGGTGACAGTGACGTTGACATCGCGACGGCAAGGAATGCCGGAATAAAATGCATAAGCGTTACATGGGGTTTCAGATCCAGGGAATTTCTTGAAGAACATGGAGCTGAATTTTTTGCAGATACTCCAGATGAAATTTTAGACATTATATTATGAGTGAAACCAAAGACATTTTTTTAAGAGGACAGGTTGCACAGGATTTTGACTTCTACAGAATCCGGGAGGCAATCTCACATTTTGCACAAAGCGAAGAAGGCCAGGAAGAAGTCCTTCGCCGTGAAAGTACGACAGAAAAAGAAAGCATCGACCTGCTTAAAAATCTTGGCCGTCAGTGGAACACATACCTTTCTTCAGACCATCCCCAGGCATTGTTTGCATGGCCACCGGTAAAGGAAATTTTTCCACAGCTTGGCATCGAAGGCGGAACCCTGAACCAGGAGCAGATTTTTGCGCTGGGACTTTTTTCCCTTTACACCGAGAAGACACGAGGAGCAATAAAAGGCGCAGAAGACGACTTGAAGATTCCTTCACTTGCAAAAAAAGTTTCAGAGATTCCATACCTTGGTCAGGCAGCTGACGAGATATTCCGCATCATTGATGTTTCAACAGGTGAAGTAAGGGATCTTCCGGTCCTCAGGGAAATCAGAAGCCGCATTTCTTCGCTCAAAAAGGAAATCGAGAATTCCATCAGAAAATATACATCGGACTCAAGTTTAAGCCAGGCACTCCAGTCAAATGTTCCGGCATTCCGTGCAGACAGGGAACTTCTTGCCGTACGCGCAGACCGCAAGAACGCAGTCAAGGGAATCATCCATGAAGTCAGCGCAACAGGACAGACAGTCTACATTGAGCCTGAAGAAATCGTAAGGACAAACAATGAACTTGTTGAGGAAGAGTTCCGGCTGCAGTCAGAGCTGAATAAAATTTTCAGGGAACTGACGGAAAGCCTTTCAAAATACAAAGGTGATTTTATTGAGGCACAGAAAGCAATGGTGCTTCTTGACAGCACTTACGCCGCGGCAAGATGGCAGAAATCCATCAACGGAATTTTTGCAGAAGACTGTGACATGCAGGAAGAACCGCCTTTCATCAGCAGGGCCCGACACCCCCTTTTAGGAGACCGTGCAGTTCCGGTAACGATTACTTTCATGCAGGGCAAAAAAATCCTGATCATAACGGGACCAAACACAGGCGGAAAAACCGTAACCCTTAAGACCATCGCTCTTTTTGCACTACTCAATCAGGCAGGCTTCCCAATTCCGGCGGAAGAAGGTACAAGGCTTCCATTGTTCAGTTCGATTTTCGCAGACATCGGTGACGAACAGTCCATCGACGAATCACTTTCGACTTTCTCAAGCCGCATGAAAAAAATCGCCCTTGCATTGAACAATGCGGATGAAAGATCCCTTGTTCTTCTGGACGAACTTGGAAGCGGAACAGATCCTCTCGAAGGAAGCGCAATCGCCATGGCGACTTTGGACAGACTTCTTGAAATCGGTTCCTTTGTCATCACGACTACCCATCATGGAGTTCTGAAAAACTATGGATACACAAATCCATATTGCGTGAATGCAAGCGTAGAATTCAACACGGAAACACTTCGTCCTACCTACAACCTTTTGATGGGAATACCTGGTGAAAGCCATGCAATTGAAATCGCACGACACTCGGGACTTCCGGTACAGACCGTAGAAAAGGCACAGACCTACATCTCTACGGAACAGGCTGACGTAAGCACACTCATAAAGGGACTCACATCAAAGCATGAGGAACTTGAAGAACTTTTGCGACAGCAGCGGATAAAGGGTGCCGACCTTCAGAACAAGGAACTTAAAATCCACAATCGTGAAATCAAGATTCTTGAAAGGGACATTGAGCTCAAAGAAATTGAAAACAAGCAGAGCTTTGCTTTCCTGAGGGAAACAAGGAGCAAACTTGAAAACCTTGTGCGTGTTTTGCGTGAGGGCGAAATCACAAAGGAAAAAACACAGGGCGTAAAAAGATTCATAAGCGACCTTGAGAATTCCATCGAAGAGCAGAAAGTTCAGCTGGAACAGAAGCGAAAGGAACTTGAGGATGAGATAAACAAGCTCCGGGCGGAAGAAGAAAAAATCGCCGAAAACGGAATGCGCATAAAAAAAGCAAAGGAACACGGAGTTGCCAAAGGCAAGAAAACAAAGCAGCGCATGTCCAATGCGGAGGCCCTCAAAACAGCTACCGTTGACGAGCGCCAGGTTGAATTTGCAAAACGACAGAAGGAACCAAAGAAACCGGCCGTTACCAGACTTGCATACACGGAAGGCATGGAAGTTTTATGCGGTGCTGAAAAAAGAAAGGGAACTTTGATCCGCCTTGTTAAGGAAGGAATCTGGCAGGTCCAGATTGGATTCATGAAAATGGAAGTACCCCAGCGCCAGATGGTTCCGGCTGAAAAACCTGCCTACGAAAATTCACGGGCAGACTACTTTGTTGAATCTGCTGCAACTGAAATTGACGAGGCTCCTAAATTTGAACTGCGGCTTTTGGGAATGCGCTGTGAGGAAGCAATGCGTGTGCTTGAACATCAGCTTGACCTCTGCGCAATAAAAAACTTCAGGAATTTTTCGATTGTCCACGGGAAAGGAAATGGAATCCTGCAGCAGGCTGTCCACGACTACCTTGCCCACTACCCTGGGGTTAAATCCTACAGCTTTGCCCGTCCTGAAGAAGGCGGAAGCGGAAAAACTTATGTTGAACTGAACTAGATTTTATATGCAAGGTTGCTGAGTATGTCGAAGTACCCTGCTTTTTTTTGACTCTTCGGCAGACCCTTCGACTACGCTCAGGGAGCCTAGACTACTTAGGGAGCCTTTAATTAGACTTCAAGCTCTGGAATTTTTTCCTTGAGTTTTGAAAGAAAGTCCTTGCCTGAAACACCTTCACGAAGACAGACGAAAATGCAGTTTTCGCCGGCAATGGTTCCAAGTATTTCCTCGATGTTCATGGAATCAAGGGCGTTGGTCACACTGTGTGCATAACCGCCAAGAGTTTTTATGACACAGATGTTTCCGCTGAAATCAATGCTTATATAACCGCGAAGAAAATCCTGAGCATAAATCTGATCGTTCTCTGAAAAACTTTCTTCTTCTGGAATCGTGTAGACATATCCGTTGTTTCCGTCGCTTACCTTGCCCACTTTCATGAGTTTCAGATCACGGCTCAATGTCGCCTGAGTAACCTCAAAGCCATCGGCAAGCAGCAGGTTCAACAGTTCGTCCTGGCTTTTTATCTTGTTTCCCTTTATGAGTTTCTTTATTGTCTTGAGTCGTAGATGTCTGTCTTTCATATATGCACTAAATATACAAAATTTTGCATAATTATGCAAAATGTTTTGCGTTTTATTGTAATGTTTTCTATTATTTGCTATATTTTGCAATTGAAAATAGAAAATTTGCTATTTAAGGAGTATTTTATGGCAATTTCATGGAATAACCTGGACACACTTGAATCATTCAAGAAGCTCCAGTCTCTTAAAAACTCAGTTTCAGTTGCAAAGGAACTTTCTGGTTCTGACGGCGCAAAACGCGTTGCAGAATATTCAATTCCAATGGCTGGCGGACTTACATACAATTATGCAGCAAAGCAGGTGAACGCTCAGGTTCTTTCAGTACTTGAAGAACTTGCAAAGGAATCACAGCTCCTTGAAAAATTCGAAGCACTCTATAACGGTGATGTAATCAACACTGGAGAAAACCGCATGGTTCTCCACCAGCTTCTCCGTGGTCAGCTTGGAAAAGACGTTATGGCTGACGGTGTGAACAAGCGCGAATTCTACATCAACGAACAGAAGAAGATGGCAGACTTTGCCAACAAGGTACACAACGGTGAAATCGTAAACGAAAAGGGCGAAAAGTTCACAACAGTTTGCCAGATCGGTATCGGTGGTTCGGACCTTGGTCCACGCGCAATCTATCTTGCTCTTGAAAACTGGGCAAAGGCAAACAATACATTCAAGATGGATGCAAAGTTCATTTCAAATGTTGACCCAGACGATGCAGCTGCAGTCTGCTCTTCAATCGACATTTCAAAGACAATCTTCATCCTTGTTTCAAAGTCAGGAACAACACTTGAAACACTTACAAACGAATCTTTCGTAAAGGACTTCATCGTAAAGGCTGGATGCAACCCATCAAAGCACATGATCGCTGTTACTTCAGAAACATCACCACTTGCAAAGAGCCCGGACTACCTTGCAGCATTCTTCATGGATGACTACATCGGCGGACGCTACTCTTCTTCATCTGGTGTAGGTGGAGCAATCCTTTCACTCGCATTCGGACCAAAGGTTTTCGCAGACTTCCTCGACGGTGCCGCAGCAGAAGATGCAACAGCAAAGAACGCTGACATCAGAAAGAACCCGGCACTTCTTGACGCACTCATCGGTGTATATGAAAGAAACGTTCAGGGATATCCTTCAACAGCAGTTCTTCCATATTCACAGGCACTTTCAAGATTCCCAGCACACCTTCAGCAGCTTGATATGGAATCAAACGGAAAGAGCGTCAACCGCTTTGGTGAAAAGATCAACTACGTTACAGGACCTGTAATTTTTGGTGAACCTGGAACAAACGGACAGCACTCATTCTACCAGCTGCTCCATCAGGGAACAGACATCGTTCCACTCCAGTTCATCGCATACAGCGAAAACCAGACAGGAAAGGATGTTGTAATCGAAGATTCTACAAGCCAGAAGAAGCTCTGCGCAAACGTAACAGCACAGATCATCGCTTTTGCCTGCGGAAAGGACAACGAAAATCCAAACAAGTTCTTTGCCGGTGAACGCCCATCAAGCCTTATCTACGGAAAGCAGGTTAACCCAACATCAATCGGTGCCCTCCTTGCACACTTTGAAAACAAGGTAATGTTCCAGGGCTTCATCTGGAACATCAACAGCTTCGACCAGGAAGGCGTACAGCTTGGCAAAGTACTTGCAAAGACAGTACTCGGCGGAAAAATGGACGGAGCATTGAAAGCCTACGCAGACCTGCTTATAAAGTAAGCACAGCTTCGACCAGGATAGCGGGTTTTTGATCCTTCAGAAACCCGCTAAACGAGTCTGTCAAAGCTTTAAGTGAGCGGACGCGAACGTGCCTTGACTGACTCGTATGGCGTACAACTTGGTAAAGTACTTGCAAAGACAGTACTTTCTAAGAAGTACGACGGAGCTCTCGAAGCATTCGCAAAGATCTTCGGACTCTAATAAGCAGTTTCCATCATTCAGTCAGGATTATGATCCTTCAGAAACCTGACTGAATAAAAAGCGAAAGGGGCGGCATGAAGAAATCTTCATGCCGCCCCTTTTCTGTCACTTGCAGTTCATTCTGCTGATATTGTTTTTAATTCCATCAGCTTTTAAGACCAAACAGAGTCTTGCAGTTCTCATCTACCAGACGGTCCAGTTTGTCCGTACTCATGCCAAGCTTTCCTGAAATGAATTCATAAGTATATTTGATGAAGAGAGGATTGTTTTCCTGTCCGCGCATTGGAACAGGTGCAAGATAAGGGCTGTCAGTCTCAAGGAGAATCCTGTCCTTTGGAAGATAATTCAGCAATGCCTCAAGATCATCCATCTGACTTTTTTTTGTATATGTCAGAGCACCACCGAGAGCAATATACCAGCCCAGGTCAAGAAACTGACGGGCTTCTTCCAGTCCATATGAGAAACAATGCACGATGCCGCGGTTGTATCTGATGCTGCGCAGCACATCCATGGTATCATCAAATCCGTCACGGCTGTGAATAATGAAAGGAAGATCAAGTTCACGGGCAAGCTCAAGCTGCATGCCAAAAAGCTCCTTTTCACCATAGAACATGGCATCGTCATAATCTTCCTGACTGTGATGATCAACTCCGCTTGGATTCCAGTGGTGGTCGATTCCGCCCTCACCGATGGCACACACATGTTTGGCAAATACGCTGTCGCTTTCACGGAAATCTTCGATGCTTTCCTTTAAAGTCTCGATGCAGGTGTAACGGTCTTCGATGCTGTCTGGGTCCGGCCATATGCCCGCACTCAGATAGATGGACTTCTTCAATTTGCTCTGCATGTTTACATCAGGCAAAGCTTCAAGGCAATCTTCCAGAGTCTGGGCACGATAGGCAAGATCATCTGCCCTTGTTCCAATATCGAGTCCAAAATAAATTTTATTTTTTGCCATCTGCTCCAGGATTTCTGTTCCGTATTCCTGGCTGTTGTTTTCTACCAGATGATGAAAATGGAAATGTGTATCACTAAACATGATTCGCTCCGACTGTAAGTTTTCCAATGAGTTTTTAAGGAATTACAGTGCCTTATTTATACAGCAAATGCAAAGGATTTTCTATAAGCAGACAGGGCGGCGAAAGTTACTAAAACTACAGGCCCCTATTAAATCAAGGCTTTCGCCATCGATTCCGGCGTTGCTTTCTTGATCCTGCTTTAAAACTACAAAACCTGCCTTGCTTAAGACAGGTTTTAGTTGTTGCCGAGCACCGGAATCGAACCGGCACGACATGTTAAGTGTCGAGGGATTTTAAGTCCCTTGTGTCTACCAATTCCACCAGCTCGGCGACACGGGAAATACTATATCGTATTTTCTGGTCTATTTCAATACAGACAGATCTTGCTGGCTGCAGGTGGTTCCGGCTGTGGATCTAGATCAATGAACTTTGCTGTAAAGCTCGGACATGGTATCACGCCATTCAGGCTTCTTGTCTTTTTCTTCCCAATCGATGATTTTCCTGATCTGGAAATGCTTTGTGTCGTGAGGGTTTGCAAAATAGATTACGCCAAAACGCCCCTGACCGATGTATGCTATCTTTTCACCCTGCTCAAGCGGATTGTCTTTCTGAATGAGACTGACGGCACAATCAAAATGAAGTGGAGAATCACTTTTTGGATCTTTAACTGCAATTGCCATGTCACGGATGACTTCTCCGCACACAGGACAAACAGGCTGTGTGGAATTCTTGAACTGACGGATAGCCTCTTCACTTTCGCGAATCTGTTCTTCAGAAACCGACTTGATGGTTGGCTTGAACACCGGTTTTGAATTCTTCTGACCTTCGTGGTCATGCCTTCCGTTGTTCTTCCAGTTTCCGCTGTTATTGTGTTTTCTGTTATGTCTATCGTGACGCATAGTTGCAATTATAAATCAAATGGAGTTTTTTTTCTAGGGAGCCCCAGAAGCTTTGTCTTCCCGGATTTAAAAGGCAATGGCACTTCTTTTTGAAGGATCCTCTATGCGGTCCTCCACAATATGGCGGCTCATGATCAGCGCAATTCTGTCAATTGCCGAATTGATATAAGCTTCGTCCTGGATCTTTTTTTGTAATTCCACAATTCTTGGTGACAACACGGTTTTTACTGCTGCATTTTTTGACTGCATTAATTATACTCCGAAAAAGCATTGACAATGTGGTGCACCGGATCCAGCCCCGGAACATCGATGGCAAGCACATCATATCTGATTAGCCTGTTACTATATTGTCGATGATTTTGGAGATAAGATTTAGAAGTTTTAATAATCTTTTTTTGTTTTATTGGACCAAGCTCATGGGCAAGGGTTTCGATATTTCCATGGGGGAGGCTCTTTACCTCAACAAAGACAAGAAAATC
Source organism: uncultured Treponema sp. (assembly GCA_937902445.1). GTDB lineage: Bacteria > Spirochaetota > Spirochaetia > Treponematales > Treponemataceae > Treponema_D. The sequence goes on from CALELJ010000093.1 coordinate 13,719, forward strand.
GTCCTTAAGGGCAATGATATCTATTTCGCCCGTCCTGATCCTGTAGTTCCGCTGGACTATTGTATAGCCTGAAGATTCAAGGTAATGGGCAGCCCTATCCTCTCCCAGGTTTCCTTTTTGCCGTGTAGAAAGTTCCGCTGACAAAAATCAGATTTCCTCAAGTTCAGCAGGCTCGTCGTCGTCAAGAGGCTCAAGTTCTTCTATGTCGTCGTCGTCATCTTCAGCAATTTCGTCCAGAAGAGTTCCGGCTGTAACGAGAAAGGGAATGTTCCACCTCTTCAAGGCTGAGATATGAAAAGCTTTTGCACTCTTGCCGGCAGCAAGAAACATGTTCTTTCCGTCTTCAAAATAGACAGGTTCGCTGAATCTGACGCCTGGCTTTATCATGCTGCAATGTATAATCATCTACGAACTACCTTCTTTTTCAAGGGCCGAAATCATGGCAAAAACACCGGCCACAGCCTGCCACGTCGTTTCTGGAATGCACTCGCCAATCTGATGCAGGGTAAGCACATTCGCCAGAACATCATCCTCCACAACGGGAATGTCATTCTCCCGCGCAATATCCACCATCCTCTTTGCAAGAATTCCCTCAGCTTTTGCCGTTATCAAGGGAGCATCTACATTTTGCGGATATTTCAAAGATACTGAAACACGCTGTTTTCTTTTCATGCAATATCTTCAAAGGAGAAAGGAATTTCCGACGTCGAATAAAGACCGTCTGAATAAGCCAAGGCGGAATAGGTTACTCTCACAGAGTCGCCGTTCATGCCGGAACAAAACAACTCTCCAAGCCGCATTTCCTCGCTGCGAATTTCTGAGGTCAATGGCGGCGGTAATGAACAGAACCGAACTTCCTTCACCTTGCTTTCCTCAAAATATAACACAAAAAAGTACTTTTTGCACGGCATTTCACAATTTATTTGAATTTTTTCCGTTTTTTTCAGCTCAGGGTTAATCAGGAGCCTTATGAGGCCGTGGGTTTCAGTTTTTCCGCAGTCCCATTGATATGGAAGGACCACCCAGTGGCTTTGGATTTCCCTTGCCCTCAAGTGGTTCAAAAATCCAAGGAGACCGCTTTTTTTTACAGGCGGAACTGAATAGATGCCCTCGATAAAGTCTTCATCATCACTGTCTCTTTTTCCATCATCGTTTTCATCTTTTTTTTCCGCGGAACTCTCCTGGCCGCCTTGACCTTCCGGGTTCCCGGTATGAAAAATCAGCTGCCTTACCCTTTCTTCCGTGGGTTCAATCCCTTTTTCAAGAAGCATGCAGGCAATCTCAGACGCAATTTTTTCCTTTCCGGGGAAATTCAAGGCCACGGAACGGGATTTCTGGATGATTTTCCTGTCAATCCTGAATCCGCTTTGCTCCATGAACTGCAGGATCTTTACGGTCACCCCATCTGGAACAAGGCCGTTGCTTTCCAAAAACCTCAGGAAGGAACTGCTGAAAGGCATCTCCCTTGAAGGCGTAAGCTGGACTTTTCCATCAATAAAGGATACGTCGGCTGCAAAAGTATCTCCGGAAGCAAGCTGTTTTTCAGTCTTTATGTTGAATTTTCCGCCGCCAAAAGAAACAAGGCAGGTTCCATCACCGTTGTTTTTAAGGACGCTGACCTTGATTGTCTGTCCTTCTACCAGAGGAACCTGAGAATTGCTGTTGAACAGGATGCCTGAAGCACCGGATGCGGAGGATATATTCATGATGGAATTATACACGGCCGTTTAAAATAAAAAAAGACCACCCGTCGAAGGGTGGCCTCATGCGGCTAAGCAGCCTTTTCCACGAAGTGCCAGGCAATTCGTGCAGAGACTTCCGGAGGAAGTTTCCTATTTCTTTGCTGCTGCCTTGTGTTCTGCGTTGATCTGTGCTTCGCGTGCATCAGCAGCCTTTGCAACTTCACGAGCGAATGCAACACGTGCGTTTGCCTTAGGTCCGATAAGTTCCTTAATCTTTGCAGCCTTACCGATCTTGTCGCGAACGTAGTAGATCTTTGAGCGGCGAACCTTACCTGGGCGGATAAGTTCAACCTTGATGATGCGTGGGCTGTTTACTGGGAATACACGTTCAACACCTACACCGTAGCTTTCCTTGCGTACTGTGAATGTTCTGCGAGCGCCTTCACCCTTGATGCAAAGTACTACACCTTCGTAGAGCTGGATACGCTTTGTCTTTCCTTCAATGATTTCGAAGTGAACTTTTACTGTGTCTCCAACGCGGAAACATTCAGCATTTTCTTTCTTCTGCTGTTCTTCAATAGTCTTAATAAGATCCATCTTATTTTCTCCTGTTGCGTTTCTTCTTACTGTCATGCTTAAGATTTACATACTCAGTAAGTTCGTCGATCATTTTTTCCGCTTCTTCAGAAAGGGTACCCATCATTCTTGCCTTATAGATCAGGTCCGGCCTGTTCTTCAAGGTTTTCTGAAGGCTCTTTCTAAGCCGCCACTTTCGGATTTCTTCGTGGTTCCCGCTCTGCAATACAGCCGGTACTTCCATGCCCTTGTATACATTTGGCCTTGTATACTGTGGATATTCCAAAAGGTTGTCAGAAAAACTTTCCTCACTAAGTGACTCACTTGTTATGACACCATCTACAAGCCTGTAGACCGTATCAACGATAACCGTAGCCGCAAGCTCACCGCTTGACATCACATAGTCGCCGATGGAGATTTCTTCATCAACGTAGGAATCGATGATCCGCTGGTCGATACCTTCGTACCTTCCGCAAACCAGTACAATTTCTTCTTTCTGACTAAGTTCCTGCGCTTTTGCCTGAGTAAGGGGCTTTCCGCTTGGCGTAACATAGATTACATGTTTCGTCTTTCTGTATGCCTCTACACTGTCAAGTGCAAGTCCTAAAGGTTCAGGCAACAATAGTTGTCCTGCTCCTCCGCCATAGGGAGCGTCATCACACGTGTGGTGTCTATCATGGGCAAAATCCCTGATATTAACCAAATCGTAGGCAATAATTCCCTTTTCAACCGCTTTGGCCATGATCGAACTTTCAAAAAAAGCCCGCGGAATCTCCGGGAATAAGGTCAGCACTGTAAATTTCATGGAATTACTCCAGAATCCAGAGGTGCATC
>CALELJ010000094.1 GCA_937902445.1 uncultured Treponema sp.
GCCCTCTGTAAACATTGCAAATGTCTCGTCATCTGTTGCAGATAATGTGTTGTCTGGGAAATAACCTGCCTCAAAGAGCTTCTTGATATCAACTCCCATCATGTGCCTCCTTAAATTACAACACTAAATTCTCTCAATTTTTGTCACCACTTCTACTCATTGTTTAGAAGTATATCAAACTCTTTCCTCTTCGACCTCCTAAAGTGAACATTGTCGTTGTCCACTTGCCGCCATCCGAATCCACGGCCAATCTTCCCGCCTTGCACATCCAGTGTGCAATTCCACCATCAGCATGCAGGATGATTTCGTAAAGAACCTTAAGGATATAATGTCCAGATCAAAATCCATGCTTCCGGCAAAAACCGGTGCCATAATCAAAAAGGCGGTCTGCTATATTGATAACAATATAGAAAGAAAATTTTCAAGAAAGGAAATTTCACAGAAGGCAGGCACTGAGGAAGACTACCTGACAAAGGTGTTCCGGCTGGAAATGGGACTTGGTCTTTGGGACTACATCAACATACTGCGCCTTGAGGAAGCCCGCAACCTGCTCATCTACACTGGACTTTCGATAAAGGAAATCACCGGACGCTGCGGTTTCACGACAGATGCTTATTTCTGCAACTGTTTTAAAAAGCGCTTTGGAATTTCTCCGGGGAACATAAGAAACAACAGAGGATGAATTCCATATTCATTTTCACAGTGTCCTTTATAAATTCTTTCATTTATTCTAAAATGTAGACCATGAAAAACACACTTAGAAACGAAATGGCAGTATGCGGATTTGCCGCAGTAAAGACTCTTGAAAAAATCAATGCACATAAAATCCAGCGCCTCTATTTTACAGAAGAAAAGGCTCCTTTGTTTGGCGGACTATGCAAGAAAATGGCAGCCGCAAAAAAACCATACAACAAGGTTCAGGATCCTGCGGAGCTGGAAAAGCTATGCGGCAGCGTCCATCACCAGGGTGTAGTAGCCATGATCGAGACTCCGGAAATTCTTCCCCTCAACACGGCAATCACAGCAATGTGGGTCGAAGAAAAACAGGATGCCATCATACTTGACCGCGTTGGAAACGCAAACAATCTTGGAGCGATCGTCAGAAGCGCCGCCTTCTTTGGGATTAAAAACATCGTAATTCCACTGGACGAAGCACAGTCTTCAATCACAACAAGCAGTTACCGCGTTGCTGAAGGCGGAATGGAATTCGTACACATATATTCGGTCAGATCAATTGAATTCCTTCTGAAGGATATGGCCGGCAAGATGATGAGATTTGGTACTTCACTTGAAGCAACAAAAAAGGTTTCGGAGATGAAAAACGCATGCAACGGCAAAGGTGCTCTCATCGTACTTGGAAATGAAGAAAAAGGAATCAGCAAGGAAGTAAAGCACAACTGTGATGAACTTATCATAATTCCTTTCGCTGGCATGGGTTCTGACGCTGAAGGTCCTAAGGTAGACAGCCTTAATGTTGCACAGGCAGCATCTGTAATAATGTACGAATTGAAAAAATAATTTCCGGAAAACCAACATGAAAAAAATTTCGCTTGCCATTTTCATGGCACTCATGACATTCAAAATTTTTGCACTGCCGGAAAACGAAAAATGCATTACATTTACCGGCGATTCTCCTTTCAGGGTAACAGCCAAAGGAGACGGAATTCTTGTAGGTGCCTGTATCGCAACGACTGCAACAGCACTTGCCCTTCCGTATATACTCGACCTTCCTGACTACGACGGAAAAACCTATGACAAAAGTTCCATAAATTCACTGGACAGAAAATTTGCAAGAAAATACAACAGGACAATCCACCACACAGGAACAGCCACAGTTGCTCTCTGCTATCTGATTGCGCCGGCATTATACCTTACTGAATATTCAGCAGGAAATTTTGATTTTCATGAAGGCCTGAGAGTCGCCGTAATGTATGCAGAAACCATAGGCATCGGAAACTCGGCAAAAAATTTCCTTAAGGTCGCATTCCAGAGAAAACGTCCTTACATGTACTTCGACGGTTACCCTGAAGACAAAATCTCAAACCGCGATTTTGAGTTTTCTTTTCCAAGCGGACATACACTTGACGCCTTTGCCACAGCAACATTTGCAAGCTACACATTCTGCAGATATTTTCCACAGTCAGACTATAAAATTCCTGTCATCGCAGGTTCCTATGCCCTTGCCGCAACAACAGGACTTCTGCGGGTCGCAAGCGGAAATCACTTTGTGACTGACGTTCTTTCAGGTGCCGCCATAGGAACCATCATTGGATTTTCCGTACCATGGCTTCACACTTTCGCGGCCAGGGCAAGCACAGACAAGGTTCAGGTTTCATTGACTCCCCTTTCAGCGGCTTTGACAATCAGGCTGTAAGCGTAACAATGCCGGCATCAGGTTCAGTTTCTTCAATTTGATTTTTATACAAATTCAATCTATACTGAACCTATGTTCGCAAAGAAAGAAAAAGCTGAAAACAAAGGAAAGAAAAACAACAAAAAGAAATCAGGAATCGGGTTTGCGCTCTGGGTAGCAGCGGCTCTTTTCATCCTCATTCTTTTTATAATCAATCAAAATAAAATCGCAAACAATCTGAAATCCACCGGTTTCTTCAACAAGACAGGATTAAAAACCCCTGAATTTGTCGAAAAGGCGGAACCACAGGAATCCCAGACAGAAACAAAAAATGAAGTCGAACCTATCGGTCCAATTGAAATCGACTTGAACTCAACTGGCTCAAAGCCTGCAAAGAAGACTTCAACAGTTACTGCACAGAATCAGACAACAAAGAAAAAGCAGGAAGACGTCAAGGAAGAAAAGAAAGCCATTGAGCAGCCAAAGGAAATTTCCAGGACAGAAGAACAAAAACCTGTTGAGAAAAAAGAAAAAAAGGAAACAGTCGTAAAGAAGGAAGTTTCCGTTTCCACAGCTGAATCAAAACAGACAATGAAAATCAAGCTGTTCTACATGACAATAAACAGCAACGGAACAGTTGCAAGAAAAGAAGTTGTCCGTGAAATGAAGAAATCCGACAGCCCGCTTGTTGATTCAATCAAGGCTATCATTTCAGGTCCTTCTGCTTCTGAAGAAAAAACAGGATGCCGGACATTGATTTCAAACGGAACAAGACTCATCGGTGCCTCCGTTAAAAATGGCATAGCAACACTTAATTTCAGCGGTGAATTCGAATTCAACCAATATGGCATCGAAGGTCTGCGTGGTCAGCTACAGCAGATTGTCTACACAGCAACCGCATTTCCTACAGTTGAAAGCGTACAGTTTCTTGTAGATGGAGAAAAGAAAGAATACCTTGGACAGGAAGGTGTCTGGATTGGTACTCCTCTTGGAAGGAACTCGTTCTAAAAAGAGAAAGGGGCTGTCCAACAAGTTGCTGGACAGCCCCTTTCTTTTATTCAGCCTTATAGCTTTTAAGGATTGAATCAAAGTATGAATGGTTCTTCTGGTAGACACCATCAAAAACAGAGAATGCCACAAGGGCGAAATTTCCATCCTGCTTTTTCGTTATGATCTTGAAATCCCTCGTAAGATCATTGCTGTCAGTCTGAAGGAAAGTATTCATCACTACAACGGAATTCCCATTGCGTGTAATTCTTCTCTGGGACCACAGGGAATATGACTGTGTGGTTCCAAGGGAAAATCTTCTAAGCAGAATATCAAATGCCATGGGAGAGTCTTTCATTTCATCCGGCATTGCCATCTCATTCATTGAAATCAAGGCGAGATCTCCTAAAAGCCATAGATTTTCCATAGACTGCTTCCATTGGCTGTCCAGAGTCAGGCGCTGGGTTCCGCCTATGATCTCAATCTCCCCGGCTTTTTTATCCCTCTTGAATGCACGCTTCTTTTCTTTTGGAAGAACAGAAGTTCCCTTGAAATCAGTGAAACTTGTATCACCGGAACCAGTAAGAAGACCGGCTGTTTCAATTTTCAGAACAGGCTTTTTATCGACTCCACAGATTTCCTCAATATTGAAAATCGGGACCAGCGGATTGTATGCGATGTAGACAGTTCCGCCGAACTGAAGAAAATCATCTTTAACCACATTGCGGTCACCAGACTCAAGAACAACATTCTTTCTGCGTGAAGTAAATTCATAAAGAAGATCATGAAGATAATTTACAAGGTCTGAATTTCCTTCGACAGTTCCGGTAATTTTTTCACCTGTAAGCTCAAGGTGGTCCGAAGCCGGATCAACACTCACATAGATGACAATATCCTTTTCGAGGGATTTTGCCTTTTCACTGGCAGGAGAATAAAGACGGGCCGCATAGGTGCTGTCATTGTAATAAAGAAATCCCACAAGCGTTTCGGTCTTGAAACTTGAATCCCTATAGAACACGTACTCCCCGGAAGTATCAGGAATATACTGCTTTACTCCCGGAAGGGACCAGAGGGTTTGCAAAGAAGCAACCATCAACATTGTCACCAATATTTTTTTATAGTTTTTCAAATTCCTCATTTGCATTCCCCTTCTGGCAATTCATAATTATGAATTATTAATTATTAATTGTTCAGCTTATCAAGTTCAGCCTTTACGATTTCTGCAATCTTTGCGCCGGCTTCCTCAAGCGGAATCATTGTTGGTTCAGTTGCATTGCGCATCTTTACTTCAACATTTGGAAGATTCTTGTCACCGATTGTAACGCGGACAGGATATCCGATAAGGTCTGCATCAGCAAACTTTACGCCAGGGCGCTCGTCACGGTCATCAAGAACAACTTCAACTCCGGCTGCCTTAAGGTCTGCATAAAGCTTGTCTGCGGCATCCTTCATTGCATCCTTGTACTTGATAGGAACGATTGCAACTGTATATGGAGCAACTGACATTGGCCAGAGGATTCCGTTGTCGTCATGGAAACATTCGATGATCGAAGCAAGAACACGGTCAACACCGATTCCGTAGCATCCCATTGTTGGAACTGCAACCTTGCCGTTCTTGTCGAGGTAAGTTACGCCCATGCTTTCTGTGTATTTCTTTCCAAGCTTGAAGATGTGTCCAAGTTCGTTTCCCTTTGATGTGTGGAACTTTCCGCCGCAGTGTGGACATGTATCGCCTTCCTTTACGGTGCGGACGTCTGCGTTGATGTATGCTGTGTAGTCACGGCCAGGTTCCACGTGCTTGATGTGGAAGCCTTCCTTGCCTGAACCTGCATATGCATCGTGCATGTTGTTTACGCTAAGATCCTGGATGATAGGGCACTTTACATTTACAGGGCCAACA
>CALELJ010000095.1 GCA_937902445.1 uncultured Treponema sp.
TGACAGAGGGGACAGACCCCTAAGGATGTGTAAGATTTCAGACCCTTCGACGATGCTCAGGGATCCTGTGGCGAAAGCAATTGCTTTAGTAGATGCCGCGAGCCGCGTAACTTTCGCCACAAGAATTGCTGGGGCAATTCTTGAAAGATTTCATAGGGACGCGGACCCTTCGACGGGGCTCAGGGATCCTGGGCTTTTTTGGGGGTCAGTTGGCGCCAAGGCGGTCGCGGATGCTTTCCTTTCTTTTCTGGACTGGCTTAGGAGGTACTTTTCTTGGAGCGGGCTCTTCCTTTTGGGCTTTTGACGGCGATGCTGCCATTTCTTTTTTTTGTGCGGGGGCCTTTTCCTTCTTTTGAGACGGAACTTCCTTTGTGCTCTGACGGGTGGACTGGGCTGTCTGGCCTTCTTTTGGCAGCGGCTGGAGTTCCGCCTGTGATGGATTTTTATCCTGCTTTTTTGCTGCTTTCATGGCCTTGTTGTAGTCGTCGGTGCTTCGGAGGAATCTTGCATAGCAGATGTCGTACTGGAGCCAATAACCTTCGTCTATGAGCGAGAGTTTGACTCCTTTTTTTTCCTTGCTGACTGCGGACATGAAGACGCGCTTGCCTTCGTATTTTTTCTGTGGGCCGTGATAGATTCCGCAATAGATTCCTACGTGGAAAATTTTTGATTTTGGTGTGTCGCGGAAAAAAACAAGGTCGCCGGGTTCGCGGTCCTTTTTGCTGATGTGGGGAAATTTTTCGTAGATGGCGGCGGCGGTTCTTGGGAACTGAATGCGGCTGTCGAGGGATTTTTCACCTACATAATTTACAAAGCCGGAACAATCGAAGCCTCCAGGTGTCTGCCCTCCCCATACGTAGGGGGTATCCTCAAAGCTCAGGGCGCAGGAGATGAACTTCTGACGTGGCGGGGAAATTTTTTTTGCCGCGTAAAGTTGCAGTATGAGGATGGATAGCAATGCCAGCAGAAGGTGTTTTTTCATTCTGCTATATTATCGGGTGGCGAAAGCAATTGATTGAGTAGGAAGGTGTGATCTTTTGTAACTTTCGCCACAAGAATTGCTGAAGGCGTTTGATTTAGTCGGAAGGGCCTGTTGTGTGGACTGCGTTTTCTTCCTTCTTTACCTGTGGGATTGCATTTTCAACACGATTTTCCATTGGAACATATTCGCGGAGATCTGCGATTCCCTTGTAGGCTGGACGATAGATGCGGCGGCCTGCAACGATTTCTTCTATACGGTGTGCGCTCCAACCGGCTATGCGGGAGATGGCAAACAGCGGCGTGTAAAGTTCACGAGGGATGCCGAGCATGCTGTATACGAATCCTGAATAGAAGTCTACGTTTGTGCAGATGCGCTTTTTGTCACCGTGAAGCTCACACAGAACATCCGGAGCGAGACGCTCGATGATGTTGTAGAGATGGAATTCCTCGAGACAGTCTTTTGCACGTGCAAGTTCTTCCGCCTTGTTGCGAAGGAGAATTGCGCGTGGGTCGCTGATTGTGTAGACACCGTGACCCTGTCCGTAGATGAGACCTGTGTGGTCAAAGGCTTCCTTGCGTCCGATTTTCAAAAGATATTCACGGATCTCGTTTTCGTTTGACCAGTCCTTTACGTTCTTCTTGATGTCGTCCATCATTTCCATTACACGGATGTTGGCACCACCATGGCGGCTTCCCTTAAGGGATCCACAGGCTGCGGCAACCGCAGAGTAGGTATCCGTATCAGCAGATGAAACTACATGGATAGTGAAAGAAGAGTTGTTACCGCCACCGTGTTCAGCATGAAGAATAAGAGCCAGGTCAAGGAGTTCCGCCTCGAGAGGTGTATATGTCTTGTTGCTTCTTATGAGACGGAGGAAATTTTCTGCGGTTCCAAGTTCCGGCTTTGGATTGTGAACGTACATGGACTTTCCGTCGTAATAACGGCGCTTTGCCTGATATCCGTAGGCTGCAAGGGTCGAGAAACGTGATGTAAGCTCGATGCACTGGCGGAGAATGTTCTTGATGTCGCGGTTTTCAGGATCCTTGTCGTATGAGTACGAGGCAAGTACACCGCGGGCAATCTTGTTCATGATATCGCTTGAAGGAGCCTTCATGATCATGTCTTCAGTGAAGTATTCCGGAAGGGCACGGAGGCTTCCAAGAAGTTCCTGGAATTCCTCAAGCTGATTTTTTGTCGGCAGCTGGCCAAAGAGCAAAAGGTATGCAACCTGCTCGTAACCGAACTGATGGCTTTTTTCAACATCCTTTACGATATCTTCTACATTATATCCACGGTAAATGAGGCGACCTGGAATTGCCACCTTCTTGTTGTCCTTGTCGATTTCATAACCGATGGCATCACCGATACTTGTAAGACCTACAAGAACACCACGACCGTCAGAATAGCGGAGACCACGCTTTACGTCGAACTTCTCATAGAGAGACTGATCGATAGGGTCGTTGGTCATAGCAATGTTGGACAATTTTTCAATTATGTTTGAATCCATATAGTCACCTCGTTTTTTATATTCAATTCATATGGGCCACACGGGAGCCTACATGCGCTCTACAAACGGAACAAGTACAAGTTCCATTGCTGTCTTGAGCACTGTAAGTGTGCATTCAGCCAGTGCAAGACGTGCACGGGCAAGCTTTGGCTGTTCCGCTTCTATTGAAAGAATAGGACAGTCGCGGTAGAAGGCGCTGAAGCTCTTGCATACATCGTATACGTAGGCTGCCATGATGCTTGGGTCCATTGTATCTGCAGAACGGGCAACAACAGCCGGATATCTTTCAAGATCCTTGATCAATGCCCATTCGCTTTCTGAGTTCAGCATTACAAGAGCCTCGTCCGATGTGTCAGGTTCAACACCGGCATCCTTTGCCTTGCGAAGAATCGAAGAAATGCGTGCGCCCATGTACTGAAGGTACGGACCAGTGTTTCCGTTGAAGCTGAGGGATTCTTCCGGATTGAAGAGCATGTCCTTTACCGGTGCCACATTGAGCAGGTAGTAATGGAGGGCTGACAGTGCAACCTTTTCTGCAACTTCGTCCGCATTGAGTTCAACATCACGCTCACGGTCGGCAATTGCCTTGAGGGCATCTGCGTGGAGGTTGTCGATAAGATCATCGGCATCAACTACAGTACCTTCGCGGCTCTTCATTCTTCCGCTTGGAAGGTTAACGAGACCGTAGCTCAAGTGATAGAGCTTGTCAGTCCAGTCAAAGCCTAGTTTCTTGAGAATGTGGAACAGAATCTTGAAGTGGTAGTTCTGTTCCGATGCTACAACGTAGATCATTTCATTGAATGCCCAGTCATCGTGGCGGCTGATGGCAGTTCCGATGTCCTGTGTGATGTATACGGAAGTTCCGTCCTTGCGGAGGAGAACCTTCTCGTGGTTGTCTTCATCCTTACCCTTTCCGACAACATCAGTAACATCGATGCGCACCGATCCGTCTTCCGCCTTGAAGAACACGCCTCTTTCAAGACCTTTGAGAATTTCATCCTTTCCCTTGAGGTATGTTTCTGATTCAAGGTAGAACTTGTCGAATTCAATTCCTGTTCTTTTGTATGTTTCCTTGACTCCGCCCAGGGTCCAGTCGTTCATCTTCTGCCAGAGTGCGCGTACTTCAGGATCACCGGCTTCCCACTTGATGAGCATGTCTTCAGCTTCCTGGAGTGCTTCCGGATGTTCCTTTGAATGTTTGTCGAATTCGACGTAGCACTGGCCTACAAAATGGTCGCCCTTCATGCCAAGGGATTCAGGTGTCTCACCCTTTGCTTCGTGGAAAAGTTTGTAGGCAAGCATTGACTTGCAGATGTGGACACCGCGGTTATTGATGAGGTCAACCTTGAATACTTCCGCACCTGCCTTCTTGAGGATGCGGCTTACTGATTCACCAAGGGCGTCGTTGCGAAGATGTCCAAGGTGGAGAGGCTTATTTGTATTTGGAGAAGAGAATTCGATCATTACACGGCGGCCTTCGAGATGCTTTTTTCCTTCCGCATTGAGGGAACCGTAGTTTTCCTTCTGGTCGATTACGGCGCGAAGGATATCAAGGGATGCGTTTGCCTTGTTGAGCTTGACATTTACATAAGGGCCTGCAGCAAGGAATTCTCCCAGTGAAGCAACGGCGCTGTCGTGTTCCGCATATCCTTTTATGAGGGCTGCAATGTCATTTGCAATTGCCATAGGAGAAGAATGGAATGCCTTTGCAAAAGCAAACATCGGGATTCCAAGGTCACCCATCTCAGGCTTAGGCGGAATCTCAACACGCACGGTGTCTGCCTTTACCTCTGCTTC
>CALELJ010000096.1 GCA_937902445.1 uncultured Treponema sp.
AGCTTTCCATGCTGTCGCTGCTTCTTCCACCTTGCCATTACGCAAATAAGCGGCAACGAGAATACAGGGGTCTGTCCCCTATGTCCCAGCTAAAGCCAATGCAATATTTCCTTTTGGTCTAGGACTACCATTAATCAATAAAACTTTCATAGTTTATATTTTACTAGCAATTTGTAAAAAAAAATCTGTATTTTCTATATATAGTGTAAAAATATGTACTCAATATGTACTCTGAGTGTTATAATCACAAAGCAGATTCAGAAGGGAGAAATCTTATGGTAAAAAAAATTACATCGTTTATATTATTCAGCCTGCTTTTTTGTTTAGTTTTTTCCTGTAAAACTAATGTAGAAAAAATCTATCTTTGTCCCTCTTGTTATAGTGAGTATGATAATCTTCAGGATGCGCTTGACTGCTGTAAAGGTCCAAAAGAGGAAAATCCTGAGGATGATGTGAATCCCAATAATATTATTATTGATGGAAGAAACTTTGGAAAAACTGAATTTGTTACTGTGATTCCAAAGGGAGAAACTGCGGTAATTCCAAGTGCCAATTGTATTGCACAAGATAAGCTTTCTGATGTGTTTAATCCAAAACGTAAGATTACTTTGTCTGCCTTTTCAATGTGTAAATATGAGGTTACTCAGGAGCTTTATGAATATGTTATGGGGTCTGTCCCTATTGCGGATAGTGAAAATCGGTATGGTTCGGAACGACAGAAATATAGGCCTGCGCAGGGAATCAACTGGTTTGAAGCTGTTATTTTCTGCAATAAATTAAGTGAACTGGAAGGTTATGATCCGGTTTATAGTATTTCTGGAATTTCTTATGCCAACAAAGGTAAATCAAATCAGTATGTAAAATCTGCAAAGGTGAGCTGGGATTTTTCTAAAAATGGTTACCGGTTGCCTACAGAGGCAGAGTGGGAATATGCTGCCAGAGGGGCTGGAAAGTCGGAGCAGGAATGGAAATACAAATATTCCGGGGCAGATAATGTAAAGCTGGTTGGCTGGACTAGTGTAAATTCTGCAGGAAGAGAGGATACGGATTATATTGTAAAAACTCACGAAGTTGGATTGAAGCTTCCAAATGCTATTGGCTTATATGATATGAGCGGAAATGTTTCTGAGTGGTGTATGGATTATTACAGAAGTGTTACTGAAAATGGTGATTTTGACCACGGAAATTCTGTTCCTGCTGAAAAGGGTGCTGTAACAGATCCTTGTTTGGGTAAAGGTAAATATGACAATACAGTTTTACGGGGCGGAAGCTATAAAGAAGACAACGGTTATGCTTCCATGTGGCAGAGAATTGGAAAACCTCGTTATGCAGGGCATGGATATATGGACTCAGAAACTTATGAGGGAATTAGACTTGTAAGACGAGGATAGTTTATGATTATAAAGAAAATTACAATTGAAGATTATGATTCGTTGATGGAGCTTTGGAACAGCGTTGGCATGAGTAAAAGAGCTTTGAATCCTGTGGATGACAGTCGTGAAGGAATTGAACGCTATTTACGCCGAAATCCTGATACCTGCTTTAAAGCTGTTGATGATAACGGTAAGCTTTTTGGAGTAATTTTAAGTGGCCATGATGGTCGCCGTGGAATTGTGCATCATTTGTGTGTGAACCCAGAAGTTCAGCGGGGCGGAATTGGAAGCCAGCTGGTGAAGGCGGCGGAAAATGCCTTGAAGGCAGAAGGTATTCAGAAAATCTTCATTCTTGTTTTTAATGATAATGATAAGGGAAATGCCTTTTGGGAAAAACAGGGCTACTCCTTGCGTACAAATCTGAATTACAGAAACAAATCTTTGAATGAGCAGATTCCTACAGGGAAATAAGAATACAGGGGTCTGTCCCCTATGGCGAAAGTCCACACCAGGATTGCTGAGCCGCTCCAGGATAGCTGAGTCCACACCAGGATTGCTGAGTCCACCCCAGGATTGCTGAGCGTAGTCGAAGTATCCTGTCCCCTTTGTGAACTGTGCCGTGTTTGAAGTTTATGTGATTTTGTTCTAATATATGGGTCATAATGGCAACAAGAAAATCTGCACCAAAGAAAAAGAGATCTCCCAAAAAACGCAAGCCAAAGGTTAAGCTCGACAACAAAAAAGTAATGGCTCTTGCGGCGGTGATGATTTTCATATGCGCCCTTGTTCTTGTTGTTTCATTTATGATATCAGGGCCTGAGCCAAAGAAAGCTGAACAGAAAAGCCATCCGGTAGTTGAACGTCAGACGGAAAATCCAAAACCCGCAAAAGAAAAAACTGAGAATAAAAAGGAACAGAAATCTCAGGAAAATAAAAAAAGTTCCGTGAAAAAGGATGATGTTAAAGTTCAGCCTGAAAAAAAAGATCCACCAAAGAAAAAGACGGAACAGAAAACTGCGCCGGAGGCAAAACCACAAGTCAAACCGGAAAATAAAAAGGCCGTGGATGCCGAGGTAAAGAAAGAAGAAAAGCCTCAGGTAAAGCCGGAACCAAAGAAACCTGTTTCCAGATTCAATATTCCGGAAAGCCAGGGCAGGGCAAAACTCTGTTTCATCATAGATGACGGAGGACAGAGCACCAGTTACATCAGAAAATATACCACGTTACCTTTCCCTGTGGCGATCGCAGTCCTTCCGCGGTTGCCTGCCACAAAGGAATGCGCGAGAATCGTTGTCGCAGATAAAAAGGAACTTATGCTCCATCAGCCGATGCAGGCACAGAACCTTAAGATGAATCCGGGACCGGGGGCGATTCTTCCTGACATGGGTATGAGCGAGGTCTATGCTACCGTCTCACAGAACCTTGCTGAACTTGGTCCAGGCGTAAAGGGATTCAACAACCACGAAGGTTCGCTTATTACATGCGACCTGAACATGATGGGTGCCGTCCTTGATGCCGCCCATGACAATAATGTCTACTTTGTTGATTCAAGAACTTCAAAGGATACCATGGCACCATTTGCCGCCCTTGAGCGTGACATGAAAATTCTTGAGCGCGAGGTGTTCATCGATGACATCATCGACCGTGATGAAATGCTGAAGCAGATCATGCGCGGAATTGACATAGCAAACAAAAAAGGCAAAGTCATAATGATCGGACACGTGGATAAATCTGCAAAGATTCTTCCCCAGCTCCTGTCAGAAATGTATCCGGAACTGAAGGCAAAGGGCTATCAGATAGTCTTTCCTTCACAGCTTTTATAGCAGGTTTGTTACTATGCTCTGCGGTTGCTGCGCACAGTCGAAGTGCAGGACCCTTCGACAAGCTCAGGGATCCTTGGACTATAGGCTGACTGAGCGGAGTCGAAGTCTGTCATATTATTTTTTTATGAGGAAATATGAAAGTATTAGGAATTGAATCAAGCTGCGACGAAACAGCCTGTGCTATTGTTGAAGACGGAAAAAAAATCTTGAGCAACGTAGTTGCGACACAGATTCCTTTTCATGAAATTTACAAAGGTGTCGTACCGGAAATTGCCAGCCGCAAGCACGCGGAATGGATTCTGCCTGTAGTCCGTCAGGCAGTGGAAGAAGCCGGCCTCAAGCTTGAGGATGTCGATGCCATTGCCGCTACAAACAGACCAGGTCTCATGGGTTCCCTTCTTGTAGGTCTTACCTTTGGAAAGACCCTTGCATGGTCGCTGAACAAGCCTTTCTATGCAGTAAACCACATGCTTGGACACATGTATGCCGCCCATCTTGAAAATGACATCCAGTATCCCTATCTTGGACTTCTGGTTTCAGGCGGACACAGCATCATTGCAAAAGTAAACGGTTTTGACGACCTTGAGATTCTTGGAACTACAATCGATGACAGTGTTGGCGAAGCTTTTGACAAGGTTTCGAAATTCTATGATCTTGGATACCCTGGAGGAGTGATCATTGACAGACTTGCCCAGAAAGGCGATCCAAAGGCTTTTAGTTTTCCGACTCCAAAAATAGACAAGGGAGAGCATCGCTATGATGTTTCCTTCAGCGGACTTAAGACAGCCGTAATTCATCAGGCTTCTTCTTTCCTCAATGAAGGATATGAAAATACCGTGGAGAACATCGCTGCTTCCTTCCAGGAGACGGCCTGCAGGACTCTGGTTTCAAGGTTGATGCGTGCCGTGGAGGATACCGGGCTTACAACAGTTGTTGCCGGTGGCGGTGTTGCCGCCAATTCAAGGCTCAGGTCCATGCTTGCCGAGCACAGTGAACTTAACTGCATATTCCCGCCGTTGAAGCTTTGCGGTGACAACGGGGCCATGATTGCCGGTGTCGCATATCACTTCCTTGCCCGTGGCGAAACAAGCCCGTTGAACACCACAGCCTGTGCCAGAATCCCTCAGTTTAAAAGAGGCCTTGCAAATCTTGAGGCATTTGGCAGAAGATAGGGGGCGAAAGCCTTGCTCACTAGATGCCACGGGCGATTTAACTTTCGCCCCACGAATTGCGGGAGGCAATTCGTGAACACCCGGACGACAGGCTTGCTGAGCGCAGTCGAAGCAGCCTGTGCCTGTGCTTATTGCGCGGGTGCAACAAAAAAGGATGTCTGATTGTTCAGACATCCTTCTGCATTTTAAAGCATGTGCTTTTTTTTATGACTTGAAGTAACCTGCGATTGCTGCAACCCAGCCGACTATCACGCAGTAGAATCCGATATAGGCGTGCTTGATAAGTCCTTTTCCGATTGCCTTGTAGACAACGTTGTCATTGAATCCGATTACGAGGACGATTGCGCCGATAATGGAAACTGCAAGGGCCACAAGCTTGAGGTTCTTGTTTCCGCTGCTCAGGAAATTGAATACGATACCTGCGATTCCGCCTGCGATGATCATAAGCGATCCGATAGTGCAGAATCCGGAATTCTTGAAGTTGATGAAATCAAATCCGTTTGGTTTCTGTCCAAGAACCTTGAACATTGGAAGAATGAAACCGATTACAACAAGAGCCATACCGATCAGGTACAGGTTTGATATTATGCTGTTTTTCTTTCCCATGATAAACCTCCTTATGGGTGATATGATAATTATACGTTAAAAAAAGCAATAATTCTAGGACTTCTATAAATCGGTAAATTTTTTGATTATGAGGCATCCGTTGTGTCCGCCAAATCCCAGGGATCCTGATGCGGCATAGTTGATGTTTTTCTCAATGCCCTTGTTTGGTGTGTAGTTCAGGTCGCATCCACCTTCCACATCCTGGTTGTCCAGGTTTATTGTAGGCGGAACAAAAGAATCGTTGATTGCCTTTACGCAGAAAAGTGCCTCTATGGCACCAGCAGCCCCAATCATGTGCCCCGTCATGCTTTTTGTCGAAGAAATGCTGATGTTGTAGGCGTGACTGCCCAGGGCTGTCTTGAGCATCTGTGTCTCGGCGCTGTCGTTTATCTGTGTGGATGTTCCATGGACATTGTAGTAGTCAAGTTTTTCAGGCGGAATACCGGCGTCTTCAAGAGCCGCCTTTACGGCAAGAGCTGCTACGGCACCGTCCTTTATCGGTGATGTTATGTGGTAGGCGTCACAGCTGGAACCGAATCCTGCGATTTCACCATAAATTTTTGCGCCACGTCTTTTTGCGTGCTCAAGTTCCTCAAGAATTAGCACCGCGCTTCCTTCGCTGATGATGAAGCCGTCCCTGTCCCTGTCAAAGGGTCTGCAGGCCTTTTCCGGAGTGTCGTTGAAATTACGGCTGAGGGCCTGGAGGGCGTCATAGCAGGCAACGGAAAACCTGGTCAGCGGTGCGTCTGTTCCGCCTGTAATGCAGACATCGCAGCGGCCGGCCCTTATCAAGTCTGCCGAAAGTCCTATGGCGTCAGTTCCCGAAGAACATGCTGTTCCCATGGTGTAAGAAAAACCATTCAGACCAAAAAACATGCTTATGTTTGCGGCGGCCTCATTCGTTATCATGAGCGGAGTCGTCAAAGGCGGCATTCTGTCTGGAGCGGATTCGGCAAGCTTGTCAAAACCATCGGCCGCAGCTTCAATACCACCGATGCAGCATCCAAAAAAAATTCCGCATTTTTCCTTCTGCAATGAGTCCCTGTCGTAGCCGCTGTCCCTTACTGCCTGGCTTGCTGCAGCAACCGCATAGCGTGTAAAACGGGCCATCTTGCGTACAGATTTTTTCTCAATGCCATAGTCCTGCGGATTGAAATCCTTTACTTCGCCGGCAATATGCACCCTGAGATCTGAGGTGTCAAAAAGTGAGATTTTTGAAATTCCGCTTCTTCCGTTTTTAATGGAATCCCAGGCTGCTTCCGGAGAATTTCCGACAGGGGAAATGCATCCAAGCCCGGTTATGACTACACGTCTTCTGCTCATTTTCAGTATTTTTCTCCGTAAGAGTTTTCTATCTGAGCTTGAAGAAAATGCCCATCATTGCAACTGTTATCAAAAGCTGGATGATGAGGAATTTCAGCAGAACCTGTGTAGGCGACCATCCGAGATTCTTTCTCATGTGGTCGTGGAGCGGGAATCTTATGTTTTCAAAAATGCAGATATGGAAAAATCTTTTGAGTGCAACCTTTAGAAGTCCAACGCCTCCGTTGATGAAGATGATGGATGAAGTAGCAAGGAAAAGAAGAGGATTTCCGCTGATCATTACGCATACTCCGATGAAAAAACCAAGTGCGCGGCTGCCTGCATCTCCCATCAAAACGGAACTAGGAAAGGCATTGTGCCACAGGTAACCCATGAGGACGCCTGCAAGGCAGAAAGTGATGATTGCCCATGAAGCTCCGTCTTTCAGATGCGGAACAAGAAGATATGTTGCAATGTCCTTGTGTCCAAGAATGACATAGAAAATAAATCCCATGGTAAAAAGAGCCACCAGGACAAGAGTTGAACTCAATCCGTCGACTCCGTCCGTGCAGTTTGTTGTGTTTACTGAAACCCAGAGCATGACCACTGTGATGAGGATGTAGAGCCATGATGGAATTACAAGGGGTTTTGCAAAGAAAGGGAACCAGAATGAAAGAGTTCCGTCTGTAGAATTTGAAGAAAGATAATGCATGAGAAGGAATGACGCTGCCACGGTGATCACCAGGTCAAGAAAAGCCTTCAGATATTCTCCCCAGCCTTTTTCACTGCGGTCATCAAGATATCCTGTAAGCATCATGAACCATGTGAGGATAAGAATTCCAGACTGAAGGTAATCAAGCGGTGTGAAAAGAATCGAAAGGATTGCAAAGACTGTAATGAAGACTATACCGGAACCAGTTGGCTTTCCTTTTGCGGCTTCCTTTGTCAATGTGAACTCGCGTCCTCTGTCGGAAGGCAGATATCTATAAAGTTTTGGAAGAATGAATTTTGTAAGTGCGAAACCAGTGTAGAGAGCAAGTCCGATAAGTACTGCGTAGGACTGAAGAAGTCTGGCTGGTCCCCAGAATTCCTTGAGCATGCCACCAAGATAGTAAATCAAAGTTTATCCCCTTTAATGTATTCTATATAAAAGAACATTTTATTGAAAAAAATCACAACTTACAATAGAATAAATTCTATGGGTGGAAAAATCGAAAAGAAAGGAACCGCTGCAAAATCTGTGGCGGCCAAGAAAGCTGCGCCTGCAGAAAAAAAGGCTGCGGCATCTAAGACCGCTGTGAAAAAGGCGGGTTCAGCCAAAAGTGTTTCAGCAAAGAAAACGGAAACTTCAAAGACAGCTGCAAAATCTTCAGTAAAAACTACAGCAAAGACACCGGCAAAAGCAGAGTCGGAAAAGTTCAGCGCATGGGCAAATGCCAAGACAGTAAAGAAAACAAAGAAAGCTGTTGCTGAAGAAAAGAAAGCTGCCGTGAAGGCTGCTACCAGTGCCGCCGAATCAGAAAAGAAACTTGCCGCGGCAAAACAGATAGATCCTGCAAGCCAGCGTGAAAAAAAGGAAGTTCAGGATTACGGTGATGACAAGATCAAGCACCTTGATGCCCTTGAGCACATCCGCCTTCGTTCCGGAATGTACATTGGACGATTGGGTAACGGCAACAATGAAAATGACGGTATCTATGTTCTCATAAAGGAAGTCATCGACAACTCCATCGATGAATTTATTGTAGGTTTCGGTAAGCATATTGAGGTTTCTGTTGTGGACGGACGCGTAAAGGTTCGCGATTACGGACGCGGTATTCCTCTTGGAAAAGTTGTTGAATGTGTAAGCCAGATCAATACTGGTGCCAAGTACAACGACGACGTATTCCAGTTCTCAGTCGGAATGAACGGTGTAGGTACAAAGGCTGTAAATGCCCTTTCTTCATTTTTCCGTGTAGTTTCAGTCCGCGACGGAAAATGTACTGATGCCGTATTTGAAAAAGGCAAGCTTATTTCCCAGAAAACAGGTGCCCTCAAGAATCCGCAGAAAAACGGAACATACTTTGAATTCGTTCCTGATGAAGAAATTTTCGGTAAGTACACATTCAACATGGAATATGTGGAAAAAAGAATGTGGAACTATGCCTACCTTAATCCGGGTCTCACCCTCAAGCTCAATGGTGTTGAATACAAGAGCGACAGGGGACTTCTTGACCTTCTCAATAAGGAACTTGGCGGAACGGAAGACTCAAAGCAGAATGAACTTGCACCGCTTTACGAAATAGGTGACTACAACGGAGAGCATTTGAAATTCGCATTCACCCATACAAATGCTTACGGTGAAAACTATTTTTCTTTTGTAAACGGTCAGTATACTTCCGATGGCGGAAGCCATCTTGCGGCCTTCAAGGAAGGTTTCAGAAACGGAATCCGCGACTTCTTCGGTGTTAACTATGCTCCGGAAGATATCCGCGAAGGTATGACTGCCGCTGTCCTCGTAAAGATCAAGGACCCTGTTTTTGAAAGCCAGACAAAAAACAAGCTTGGAAACACTGACATCAAGGATTGGATTGTGGCGGAAACACAGTCTGGCCTCGATGCATGGCTTCATAAGAATCCAAAGGCCGCCGAACGCATCAAGCAGAAAATCGAACACAACGAGAAGATGCGCACTGAACTTGCGGATGTAAAAAAGAAGCAGAAGGAAGCGGCAAAGAAAATGAGCATCCGCATTCCTAAGCTTGATGACTGCAAGTACCATCTTGAGGACGGCCCGAAGGGTGAAGACTCGATGATCTTCATCACTGAGGGAGATTCTGCGGCAGGTGTAATGACACACTCAAGGAATGCAGGCAACCAGGCCATATTCCGTCTCAAGGGTAAGCCTGAGAACATGTACGGCAAGCGCCAGAGCGACATCTACAACAATGACGAGCTCCATCAGCTTATGTGTGCCCTTGGAATTGAAGACAGTGCGGAAAACCTTAAGTATTCAAAGATTGTCATCGCAACTGATGCCGATAACGACGGTTTCCATATCCGCAATCTTCTTCTTACTTTCTTCCTCGGTTATTTTGAAGAACTTGTAACCAGCGGACGCGTTTTCATTCTGGAAACTCCATTGTTCCGCGTGCGCACAAAGAAAGAGAACATCTACTGCTATTCAGAGGCGGAACGGGATGCGGCCCAGGAAAAGCTAGGAAAGGGCAGTGAGACAAGCCGCTTCAAGGGTCTTGGTGAAATCAACCCAAGCGAATTCAAGCAGTTCATCGCTCCTGAAACTATACGCCTTACTCCGGTTGAAGTTAGCCAGCTTAAGATTGTTCCGCAGCTTCTTGCCTTCTACATGGGTAAGAACACGCCAGAGCGCCGCAAGTTCATCGAAAAGAACCTGCTTTCAAATGCAGAGATTGATGCCTGATGTTTCTCGTCGGGTTCTTAGGGCAGAGCCCTAAGCGGTGCCGGGAAGAGAAGGGAGTTTGAGGGGAGAGAAACCCTCGCTTCCGAGTAGGGGGTTCCTCTCCCCTCAAAGAAAGGGGGATTATTAAGGGGGACTCCCCTTAAGGAGAAATTGTGGCTTTTGTAAAAAATATTTTTGACAAGAACTTTATAGAATATGCTTCGTATGTTATCCGCGACCGTGCCATTCCTGATCTCGAGGACGGGCTCAAGCCTGTTCAGCGCCGCATCATGCACACTCTCTTTGAGGTAAATGACGGCCTTTTCAAGAAAGTTCAGTATGTTGTGGGACGTGCCATGGAATACCACCCTCATGGTGATGCATCCATTTACGGGGCTCTCGTCAATCTTGCGAACAAGGAAATTTTCATAGACAAGCAGGGAAACTTTGGAAACAAGTTTACAGGTGATGGTGCCTCTGCCGGACGTTACATTGAATGCCGCGTCCTTCCGATAGCAAAGGAATTCCTTGTCACCAACAAGAACATTACCCATTACGTTCCAAACTACGACGGACGCAGCCTTGAACCGGAAGTTTACCGTGCAAAACTTCCTGTCGTTCTTTTAATCGGTGCGGAAGGTATTGCCGTCGGAATGAGCACAAAGATTCTTCCGTATAATCTTCTTGAGGTAATCGATGCTGAAATCAAATGCCTTAAAGGTGAACCCTTTGCCGTTTTGCCTGATGTTGCAACCGGTGGTCTCATCGATGTAAGCAACTACAACGATGGAAACGGAAAAATTGTCACTCGTGCAAAATTTGATACAATCGATGAAAAGAAAATCGTAATCACGGAGCTTCCTCTTGATACAAATGCAAAGGCGCTTCTTGATTCCATCGACGCTGCATATAAAGCGGGCAAGATCAAGATCAGTTCCGTAGAAAACTTTACCACCGACCACTGCAACATTGAGATCAAGCTTCCGCGTGGTGTTTACTCAAAGGATGTTGTCGATGCGCTTTATGCATACACCGACTGTGAAAAGTCGATCTCATGCCAGATGCTTGTAATCAAGGACAATCAGCCTGTTGTAATGACAGCAACTGAAATCATCAAGTACTACGCAAAGAAGCTTACAGCCATCATCAAGGATGAACTTGAATTTGAACGCGGAAAACTTACTGATGAGCTTCACATGCGCACCCTGGAACGAATCTTCATCGAAGAGCGCATCTATAAGGCAATTGAAACCCAGAAAACCCAGGAAGATGTGTACAAGGCTGTATACAAGGGATTTGTTCCGTTTAAGAATGAACTCATACGTGAAATTACGGACGAGGATGTTGAGCATCTTCTTCAGATTCCAATCCGTCGTATTTCTCTTTTTGACATCAACAAGAACCGCGAGACCGTAAAGGCAATCAATGACCGCCTTAAGGAAATTGCAAGGAAGCTTAAGAATCTTACGGCATGTGCAGTTGAATATCTTGATTCAATGGTGGAAAAATTCCGCAAGCTTGAAAAGGAAGCCAAGGAAAACGATAAGCCATTTACTCTTGACCGTCAGACAACAGTCACTACATTCAGTGCAGTTGACGTCAAGGCTGTTGTTAAACGTGATATTCCGCTGCGTTACGACGATAAGGGCTATCTTGGAACCAAGGTTTCAGGCGGCCGTGAAATCATCAAGGTCACTCCTTACGACAGAATTCTCATTGTCCGTAAGACTGGTATCTGGGGAGTTCAGGATGTAGCGGAAAAAACTTTCGTAGACCAGGGAATGTTCTACTGCAACTATGCTGAAAAAGAAATCATCAACAAAGTTTTGTTCACTGTAATCTATCGCGATCCAAAAACACAGCAGTGCTACATCAAGCGTTGCCGCATTGCCGGCTGGATCATGAACCGCGACTATAATTTTGCCCCAGACGGAATGGAAGTGCTTCACGTTGATACAAGGAACAAGTTCAAGTTTACCCTCAATTACGTCAAGAAGCCTCGCATCAAGACTTTGACCCAGGACTTCAAGGCACAGTCATTTGAAGAAAAGGGACTCAAGGCAGGTGGTGTCCGTCTCGATACAAAGGAAGTGGAATCCGTTACTGTTGAATCTGCAGATCCACAGGGAAGTCTCGGTCTATGAGAAAACTTATCCGGCCTGAATATAAGCGCATGCAGGAAGTTGTAAATGTTCGTCTTTCACAGCAACTGAGCAAATGTGTTTTTGTAATTCTAATTTTTCATCTTGTTCAGTCTTTCGTCTTCAGTGTGACTATGTCTCCCATGGTGAGCGCGGCTGGCAGTAAACCTTCGTATCTGGCGATAGGCCTTTCGCTGCTGCTTACAGGTGGCGCCGTGTGGACTTCCTATGTCTTCATGTATGGCATCATCAATTTTTTTACAAAGGTTGTTCTCGGCAGACGTGATGTCATGCGTGTTTTTACTTCAGGGTTCAGGGATAAAACAAGAAGGTCTTTTGGTGCCGCATTTGTTTTTTCGATCATATTCGTAATCAGTGCGTCCCTTGCTTTGTATGTGATCATTACTTTCAAGGACAGAATCATTTTGCTTGCTGCTGAATATTTTCTTGACGACGGAACTGAACCGCAGACCGTGAATTTTGTCAGGGCCGCTTCCCTTGCCGTTGTTTTCTGCTTTGTGTTTTTTGCCTCGGCGATTTTCATCTCTATACCTTTCCTGTTTACATGGAACATACTTCTGGACGATAAAAAAATTTCCGTTGCCTCTGCCATTGTGAAAAGTCTGTCTCTCATGGGCAGAAATTATTTTCATTTCATCGGTTTCGTAATCCGCATCTGTCTCAAAAATGTTGTTTTTATTGCCGTTCTGGTATTCATCAATTCAAGGATATCTTCGTCGGAATCTTTTTTGAGCAACATCTTTTCCATGATTCTTGGTTTCTTTGCTTTTGTCCATGAGTACACTATTCTGGCAAAAGCCTATGCGAGTGTCCCTGTCTATTATTATTCTCTTTTGAGTGTAAACGGAATGGTTGAACGGAAAGAAAATGAAAGTTCTGCTCAATAATCCTGTAAATGAAATCAACATCAAAGGTTCTCGTTTCATTGCTGAAGTTTTTACAGTCACGACTCAAGCCGAAGCCCGTGAAAAACTTCATGAGCAGAAATTGCGTTACAGTGATGCGACCCATGTGTGCCATTGCTTTATCAGTGGTCTCAAGGCGGAAGCCTGTGGCATGAGCGATGATGGAGAGCCAGGCGGAACTGCAGGACGTCCCATGCTTGATGTACTCAAGGGTAGTGGAATTACAAATATTCTTGTTACGGTCACCAGATATTTTGGCGGAACCCTTCTTGGAACAGGCGGTCTTGTAAAGGCTTATGGTGACAGCGTAAAGGAAGTTCTTGCCCTCTGTGAAACGGAAGAATACATTGAGCGTTCCCAGTTTTCATTTGAATGTGACTGGGGCATCTACGAGACTATAAAAAGAAAAATCGAAGTTTTTCATATCAGCGATCTGTCGGAAGAGTTTGCGACGGGAGTAAGGCTTTCCGGAAAAATATATGCAAGCGAACTTGATGATATGACGGAAATGATAAAAAATTTAAGCAAAGGAAAAATAACATGCATCTGATATTTGTAAGACATGGCGATCCTGACTATTCTATAGACTCTGTTACGGAAAAAGGTAAGAGGGAGCTGGAACTTCTTGCTGAAAGATTTCGGGGATTTGATGCAACGGAATTCTATGTGTCTCCTATGGGACGTGCCCAGAAGACAGCAGAGGCGTGTCTGTCCAAACTCAATGTGGATATGACAAAGCAACCTGTTCCCGTTACGACGCTTCCATGGCTTCGTGAATTTTCCTATGACTGTGTTGATCCGCGTACAAAAAAGACACGTCTTTGCTGGGATAACATGCCCCACGATTACTATGAAGAAAAAAAATACCGTAGCGACAAAAAGTGGTTTACTACAAAGCTTATGAAAAGCGGAAACATTGAGGGCCACTATAAAGAAGTCTGTGACGGTCTTGATGGAATCCTTTCGTCATGGGATTACAACAGGCTTGCAAAAGATATTCCAATCTACAATTGCTTCCCAAATTTGACTCAAGAGGAAGCTGCCATCGATACACATCTCCAGGCGGAACAAAAAGATCTGGATAAGAAAAATCTTGTCTTTGTCTGTCATCTTGGAGTGATGTTCGCCATGATCAGCCATCTTACAGGCATGAGCCCTGTTCAGCTGTGGCAGGGATTTTTTGTTGCGCCTTCATCTATAACAGTAGTCGGTGCTGAAGAAAGAGTTCCGGGGGAAGTTGTCTGGCGCGTGCAGAGAATGGGCGATGTAAGCCATCTTGAATCCAATGGCGAGCCTGCTTCTGCTTCCGGTTATTTTGGAAACTATCTTAAGATATGATGGGTATAAAAAAAGGGTACTTCAATTTGAAGTACCCTTTCTATTTTTAGTAGATGTCCAGTTTGTAGGTGACTGAAACTGCATTTTCCTGAATGTTAAGGAGCGTCACAGTCAGCGTGTTCTGTCCTTTTGAAAGCTGGGTTTTAGCAAGTAAAAGCCTGTCGTTGTCAGGATAGACTTCGTTGATGGCATAATGATTGTTCCCGTTTACACCAAGGAATCCTTCGTTTACCTTGAGAGTGTCGTATACGATGGTCTCAACAGATTCCCCGTTGATGGAAACGATGGTTTTGAACGGTACTGCATTTGTCTGTCTTGATTTGTAGATCATGTATGTTCCGGCAGGAAGCCTTCTTTCCTGCGCTATGCTGTGGGCTGTGCCGTTTTTGTCTACGAGTGTAAGGGTCCCTGTTTCAAGAGGAACTTCCCTGGTGATGCGTGGCATAAGTAGTTTCGGGTTTACTGCCGAAAGATTCTTTCTGTCATAAACCTTGAACTCAAGTCCGTTGTTTTCTTCCTGCCATGCAGTGTATCCGCTTTTGCCGATTTCTACCTTTGCCTTGATGTCAAGATTTTCGGTAAGGCTTGTGTTCAGATAGTCGTCGTTGAGGTTTGAGTAGACTGTTGAAAGTCCATCGCCGTGAGAAATGATTACGCTTGTCCCGAGGGAGGATTCAAACCAGCCAAAGTCATCGTCGTGATCTGTAATTACGGCAGTTACGGTTCCTTCCTCAGATGAATGAATCTGTGCGATGTCTTTGTATATGATGGAAGAACTTAAAACTCCTCCCCTAAGCTGTCCGAATTCCGAGTGGAGTGAATCTGCTGTCGTTTCTGCCTGAGGCCATTCAAAAGCCTGAACCTGCATGGAGAAACCTGAAAAAAGAATTATTGCAGCGGAAAGCAGTGCCTGTCTTTTCATCATTTTTTACTTCCTTGAAATTGAGATTCGTGAAATCTTGTTGTTGCGGCCTACGAACAGTGAATTTCCCCTGGTCTGTATGAAAGAACATTCTCCATCAAAACTGAAACTTCCCATCTGATGTGTGAAATCCTCAAGGACAGTAATGGTGTATGTTGATTTGTCTCTGCTCAGTATAAACACAAGTTCGTCATTTTCTGTGAATTCGATCTGAGTAATTTTTCCTTTTACCGGAATTTTTTTTGTCGTTGAATTCCTCAGGTTTACGATTCCGAGCCCGTCCTTAAAATTGTAGTAGGCATAATTTGCCTTTCTGTTGAACTTTACAAGTGTCTGGGTGTTGAGCTGGTTGTCAAGATATTCATGGAAAACAATGCGTGAATGTCCTGAGTTTTTTTCGGCAACAATGAATCTCTGATTGTTCTGTCCTGAAATACAGGCGATTCTGTTTCCGTCTTCTGAAATTGCCGTTCCAAGAATGACTTCCACGTCACTTCCGCCCGGATTGAATTTCTGGGAGATTCTTCCGCTGTCATCAAAGCTTACGACAGTTCCGTCTGAATAGCCTGCGACAGTTCCGCCTTTGCTTGAAGAAAATGAAGTGATTGGAGCATAGTATTCATAGTTCCACTGGCGTTTACCTGTCTCGCTGAACTTGATGAATGAAGTTCCGCCTGGCTGCATTACGTAAATTCTGTCTTCGTCGATGAACGGGAATCCTTTTTCTTCTATCGTGCATGCCTTGGTTCCGTCTGCGAAAAATATATCCGCCTTCTCATTGTTTGCATTATAGGTGCAGTACCACTTGTTTGAAATGGTTGACTTGAAAGGAGCCGTAACAAGACAGCTTATCTTTCCTTCATTTGTGAAATAACCGATCTTGTCCCTCAGCTTGTAGGGAATGAGTTCATCCTGCGGTGCAGTGTTGCGGATGTGGGATATGTTTTCGGTCCATTCTGGCGTAAAATGAGTTTCGCTTCCCGTCGGGCGCATTGAAAAGATTATGTATACAAGACAAAAAATTGAAAGTGCCGGAATTAAATAGTTACGTTTTTTCTTGTTGAAATTCATGGAAGCCATTCTATAAAAAAAGCCTAAAAATTGCAATTTTACCAAGCCTGAAGAACAGTGTGGAGAATAAAGCCTCCATGGAAATTGGGTGGGACGCAGGCGGAAAGGGTAAGGAGGGGCCCGCCAAGGCAGCATTTCGGTTTTTGAGGTGAAGCGGGAGGATTCCATTACCCTTTCTGCCGTCGCTGGGGCCCGCCATTTAACTGAATGGGCTTTATTCTCCACATGCTTTTATTATTTGCCATTATCTGCTATAATTTGGCAAAATTTTTTATCGCTACAAGCCAATAGCGAAAAGGAGTAAAAAAATGGCAGAAAAAACTGTTGATCATTCATGCACTTTGGACAAGATCATCTCATTGTGCAAGCGCCGCGGATTTGTATATCAGGCATCAGAAATTTATGGCGGTCAGGCAGGAGCATGGGATTACGGTCCTTTGGGTGTAGAATTTAAGAGAAACATTCAGAATGAATGGTGGCACTACATGACACAGCTTCATGATGATGTTGTTGGACTTGATTCCGCAATTTTCCAGCACCACACAACATGGAAGGCATCAGGCCACGCAGATCACTTCTCTGATCCAATGATCGACTGTCTTGAATGTCAGGCACGTCACCGCGCAGACAAAATGATCGAAGACTTTGTTGCAGCTAATCCAGACAAGAATCCTGGAAAGCCGGTTGATACAATGACACACGAAGAAATGGAAACTTTCATCAAGTCAAACATCAACTGCCCGGTTTGTGGAAGCAAGGAAAAGAAATATACAGCAGTTCGCGAATTCAACCTTATGTTCAAGACATACCAGGGACCAATCGCTGATGAATCGCACCTCATTTACCTCCGCCCAGAAACATGTCAGGGTATCTTCACAGATTTCAAGAGCATCGTTCAGTCTAACCGCATGAAGATTCCTTTCGGTGTTGCTCAGGTTGGTAAGTCATTCCGCAACGAAATCATCTTCAAGAACTTCATTTTCCGCACAGCTGAATTTGAACAGATGGAAATGGAATATTTCTGTAAGCCAGGTACAGAAGACGAAACATTCGAACGCTGGAGAAAGGACCGCTGGGCATTCTACCTCAAGTACGGTATTCCAGAAGCACAGCTCAAGTGGCACCACCACGACAAGCTTGCCCACTATGCTAAGGACGCTTACGACATCACATACAACTTCCCAATCGGCTTTGAAGAAATCGAAGGTATCCACTCAAGAACTGACTTCGACCTTTCACAGCACCAGGAATACTCAAAGAAGGACATGGCATACATTGACCAGGAAGATGGAAACAAGAAGTACATTCCTTATGTAGTTGAAACATCTGCAGGTCTTAACCGCAACTTCCTCATGTTCCTCTGTGAAGCATACGAAGAACAGAACGTGGCAGAAGCCGGACAGCCGGAAGACTACAGAACAGTTCTCCACCTCCATCCAAAGTTGGCACCTATCACAGTTGCAGTTCTCCCATTGATGAAGAAGGACGGACTTGCTGAAAAGGCAAAGGAAATCCAGAACATGCTCAAGGAAGATTTCGTTACTGACTACGATCAGAGCGGAACTGTTGGTAAGCGCTACCGCCGTCAGGATGAAGTTGGTACTCCATTCTGCGTAACAGTAGACTACGATACACTCGACAGCAACAGCGCAGACTTCAACACAGTTACAGTTCGCAACCGTGACACAATGGCACAGGAACGCGTTAAGCTTGATGAACTTACTGGTTACATCTTCAACCAGATCAAGAACTACAACAAGTAATTAATAATTGATAATTCATAATGCATAATTGGTTTCCCCCGGTTATGTATTATGAATTGAATATCAGGAGATTTTGTAATTATGAATCGTGCATTCATAATTATGAATTGTATTTATGGAATTTATTTCACTTGGAAAATCAAATCTTCTCGTCAGCAAAAACTCTTTTGGTGCCATGAGCCTTGACTGCAAGGAAATCGAAGCTTTTGGGGATGAGGCAGATGAAAAGGCATGCGGTATCGTGCATCATGCCTATTCCGAGGGAATGAATTTTTTTGACATCAGTCATTCAAAGCCTGTCTGTGAAAAGCGGTTGGGTGCTGCCCTTCATGGAATCAGGCATAATGTGATTCTTGCAACAAAAACTTCAGGTCAGACTGCGGCAGAGATCCGTCGTGATCTTAATGAAAGCCTTGATGCTCTGGAATCAGATTACATTGATTTATACCAGATTGAAAACCCGCTTGTTGTTCCGTTGAAGGACGGGAAAGATGGTCTTTATAATGAACTTCTGACATTGAAAGGCAAAGGAATCATCCGTCATATTGGAATCGCATCAGAAAACTATGAACTCATAAAGGAAGCTGTAGAATGCGGATTGTACGAGACGGTACAGTTTCCATTCAGCATGATTTCTTCAGAAAATGTCGTGGATCTTGTAAAGCTCTGCGAGAAAAACGATGTCGGCTGTATTGCCATGCAGCCTCTTAACGGTGGATTGCTCAGCAATATTCCGCTTGCCTTTGGTTTCTTCCAGCAGTTTGAAAATGTAGTTCCTGTCTGGGGAGCCCATACTGATGAAGAATTGCAGCAGATTCTTTACTTCAACGAACATCCACCTGTAATTGATGATGAATTTAAAAAAGAGGTGGAGAATGTCCGCCTCTTCTTCAATTGAGTTCCGTTAAAATAATTTCACGGTTAAACTAGTTTGTACTCTCGCCCAAAGCTGCCTTCAGGTCGTTTGTTTCCTGTTCCGTCATTACGCGGATGATTTTCAGCATTTCTTCATCTGTCTGAACTATCTTTGCCGATCCGTCTGTATTTATTCCGCCTATGATCTTTACGATAGGATTCTTTGGACTTGCCGGAGAAACGTCGACTACCTGTCCAACCTTTCCGTTTGCAAGATATACATATGCACCGATAGGGTAGAGGGAAACGCTGTAGAGCAAAGCCTTTACAACCGTATCATCATAAAGATGGTTTGAGTTCTTGAGCATTTCAATCATGCCTTCGTATGTGGTGCGGGCTTCCTTGAAATGGCGTGGAGCCGTAATTGCCTCATAGGAACATGCAACAGCTATGATTTTTGCATATGGAGAAATGTTTCCGCTGCGAAGATGTCTAGGATAGCCGGAACCAGTTTCACGCTCGTGATGGTCAAGTACACCAAGCTGGATGGTGAGAGGGAATCCTGCATCTTTTACGATATTGTATCCAATGACAGTGTGTGTCGCCATCTGAGATTTTTCCGCAGGTGTCAAAGGTTTGTCATTCATGTATAGCTGAGGAGGAAGACGAATCTGTCCTATCTCATGAAGTATACATGCGACTGTCAGTTCAATGAGTTTTTCATACGGCATATTGAGCTGAAGTCCGATTACTATCGCAAGAACCGC
The DNA here is from genome assembly GCA_937902445.1 of uncultured Treponema sp. Lineage (GTDB taxonomy): Bacteria > Spirochaetota > Spirochaetia > Treponematales > Treponemataceae > Treponema_D. The sequence goes on from CALELJ010000096.1 coordinate 19,460, forward strand.
AGTTCTCATACTGTGGCTTATGAGGAAGTTTTTACTGCGTGCTTCGTAGCTTGGAGAAATTCTAAGGATGAATTTTTTTGTTTCTCTGACGAAGTTACACAGCTCAAGAGCTTTTTCGTTCAGTTCCGGCTGTGAGATAGTCTTATGAGTTGAATACTTTGTGTAGACCTGGTTTATGAAATCCATGAACTTCTCATAAGTTTTCTGTGCGGCTTCCATGTATTTTGTGTCTTCCTCTTCCGACATTGGAAGATCACTTCTTGCTCCGACAGAAAACTTGAGGGCTTCATCTGCAGCTCCCGGATTATGTGTCGAAAGATATGCTGACAAAGAAGTCTGAGCCTGCTTTGTTGTACCTTTGAAAACCTTTGGAATGTTCTGAACACCCTGGGCTGGGGCTGTAGGTGCAACTGTATCATCAAAGGCAGATAGATCCACACTTTCTGATGTCTTGAATTTTTCTGGAATCTGTTCTTTAGGGATGGAAGTTGATTCGTCATCCGCACCAAACTCTGAAAGATCCACCGATTCTGTCTTGCCAAGGTCTGGTTTCTGTTTCTGAGAAGTTGAATTTGGTGTGCCTGGATTTGCTGGCTGTGGTGCGGAAGCTTTTGGTTCTGGCCCTGAAACTTCCTTAAAACCCCATTTTACCAGTGCTGAAAGCTGGCTCTGCGTAATTGGACATGGAGGAACTGCAATTAAAAACATCTTGTCCAACGTTACAGGTGAACTGAAATGAGTATCTGGTTTGATATCAGCAATCTTAATTGTATTCATATTATTCCCCATCATATTATCGGCATGAAGATTAATAATGATAACACTTTTTTTTATGATGAATCTGTGGGAAAAGCAGTTTAAAAAATGAAAAGGCCAAAGCCTAAAACTTCTTTGACCTTTCCTCATGGAGATTTTATAAAGCAAACTCAGTTGCATACCGTGATCTAATCTCATACACAGGCGTCTGGATGTCTTTCTTTTGAAAAGAACCGTCTGTATATTTCTCTATCACAGCACGCTTTTATTATCGGGCCGATATTTCAAAAACTTGAGAAGAATCTTTTAAATAGTTTTACGGACGAAAGGATCTGTGTGTAAATGAGTCTGGAATAGTTTATCGGGTACATTTCTTTTTCCAATTCGTTTCCACACGGAATATCCTTTGCCAGGTTGTCCAGCTGCCGTTTCGTAGGAAATACGAGGGATGCGGAATTTTTTGCATCTGAATTCAATATGCTACTGTCAATTTCCGAGAGAATGTTCAGGGCCTGTTTTATTTTTGTTCTGTCCTTTATGGCTTTCGAAGCGACGTCGATGCCTTTCTTTGCAAGATTTTCAAGGGCTTCAAGGGCTTTTGGCATGTCTGTATCGTAGGCAACACTTACGTTCAATGTCATACGGCGTTTTGAATGGTAAGAGTTGTTGGTCATGCTTGAATCAATAATCTTGCTGTTAGGAATACGAATCATCTGATTGTCCAAAGTATGGATGCGCACCGAAATCAATTTAATCTCATCTACAATTCCAGAAACACCATCAACTACAATAAAATCCCCTACTTTCA
>CALELJ010000097.1 GCA_937902445.1 uncultured Treponema sp.
TAAATACGAGCCGGTTAACAAAGAGGGCAACTCAATGTTTGAAATCCCTGTAGATGCGTTTGATACGGATATTACGGTTATAGCTGATACTGTAGCTATGAGTGTTCCACATGAAATAGAATATACTCTTTGTTTTTCCCAGTCGGAGCCGCAATTCGACGGAACTCTTGAGCTTGCCTATGCAAGGCAGTTTTCCGTAGATCTGTACGGCGATTTTAAAGTCATCAGAATTGAAGGCGAGGGGGAACTGCTCTTGGTTCCGCAGGGCAGAAGGGTTCCTGAAAATCTGGCAAAGGGAAAGACAGTTCTGGTTCAGCCTTTGGACAGAACCTACATGGTGTCGACTTCGGCGATGGACCTAGTGCATAAAGCGGGTTCAATTGATTTCATAAAATTCTGTTCCCTAAAAGAAAAGGACTGGTTCATCGATGAGATCGTTCAGAGAGTCAGGGACGGCAAGATAACCTACGCGGGAAAATACAGCTCACCTGACTTTGAGATGCTTGTTTCAAAAAAATGCAATCTTGCGGTCCAGAACACAATGATCCATCACAAACCTCAGGTAAAGGACAAGCTTGCGGAACTTGGAATTCCCGTTGTGATTGAAAAATCCAATTTTGAGGAAGATGTCATGGGACGCCTTGAATGGGTGAAATTCTATGGCCTTCTTTTTGGAAATTACGAGGCTTCAAAAAATTACTTTGACCGTCAGGTAGAAAAACTTGAGTCCATCAAACTGGATTCAGATGGAACTGATGGCGTCGCATTTTTTTCCGTCAACTCAAACGGAATAATCAATATCCGGAAAAAAGATGACCATGTTGTCAAAATGATAGCAATGGCTGGCGGCAGGTATGTTCCCCTTGTGGAAAATTCCGAAGACAAAAAGGCAACCGGAACTATGAACATCCAGATGGAAGAATTTTTCCTGAAGGCAAAGGATGCCGACATTCTTGTCTACAACGGAACGATTGATTCCGGCCTGGACAGCATTGATGCGCTTGTTGTAAAATCACAGCTTTTCAATGATTTCAAGGCAGTGAGGGAAGGCAGGGTCTACACGACAGATAAGAATTTCTTCCAGCAGATCTCCGGCACTGCGGATTTCATTTCTGATCTCAATCGGGCGATGAAAGGTCAAAATGAAAATCTTACATTCCTTAAGAAGCTGGAGAGGAAATAGAATATTGAACAGACGTCTGGCACTGGTTTTTACCGCCTCATTTGCAATGCTTCTTGTCCTCTCTTTTTTCAGTCTTCTCAACGGAAGTGTCAGCATCAGCCTTAAGGAGCTGATTTCGCTGGAAAAGGATTCCTCCATGTTCAAGATTCTGTGGAACCTGAGATTTCCACGACTTGCGGCGGCAATCATTCTTGGCGGAGCATTGAGCGTTTCCGGATTTTTACTCCAGACTTTTTTCAACAATCCGATAGCAGGTCCATACGTTCTGGGAATTTCATCAGGTGCAAAACTTACAGTGGCGCTGACAATGATTGTTTTCATGAATAATGGAATCCAGCTTACGTCTTTTGGGCTTGTGGCAGCGGCTTTTGCAGGTTCTCTGATTTCCATGTCATTTGTGCTTCTGCTTTCCATGCGGGTCAGAAACATGTCCATGCTTGTTGTATGCGGAATTTTTACGGGCTATGTGTGTTCAGCAGTGACGGATTTTTTTGTTACCTTTGCAAATGACAGCAACATCGTGAATCTCCACAACTGGTCTCTGGGCAGTTTTTCCGGCATTGGCTGGGATGATGTAATCTCAATGTCCGTGATTGTATTTCCTGTTGTCGCTGCCGTAATCTTCATGTCAAAACCCATAGGCGCCTATCAGCTTGGGGAAGGATATGCCCGCAATTCTGGAGTAAACATAAAGGCCTTGAGAATCCTCCTTATCCTATGCTCTAGTATGCTCAGTGCCTGTGTCACGGCTTTTGCAGGTCCCGTATCTTTTGTTGGAATCGCAGTTCCGCATATCGTAAAGCTTGCTTCAAATACAGCAAAGCCTCTTGTCGCAATCCCGGCATGTTTTTTCTGTGGTGCCTGTGTCACGCTTTTTTGCGACATGATATCCAGAACTGTTTTTGCTCCTGTGGAAATGAGCATAAGTTCAGTAACGGCGATCCTGCTGGTTCCGGTTGTAATAGTAATGATGGTTAGAAAACAGAGGGAAAGATAGATGCTGTCCTTGGATCGTGTTGGCGCTGGCTACGGAAAAAAAATAATTCTCTCTGGTATCTCCCTTGAAATCAATAAAGGTGAGATTGTCTGTCTGATTGGTCCAAACGGATCAGGAAAATCCACAGTCCTAAAAACCATTGTCAGGGAACTTAAGGAAATAGAAGGTTCATTGACCTTACTTGATCGAAATCTTTCCCAGATGAAAGGCAGTGAAATCGCCAGAGAAATTTCCATGGTCATGACGGAACGAATCCATCCACAGCTGATGACATGTCGTGACGTGATCTCAACCGGAAGATATCCCTATACCGGAAGACTTGGCATCCTTTCTGAGGAAGACAGAATCAAGGTGGAAGAAGCCATCTCCATGGTTGGTGCGGAAAAAATAGCAGACAGTGATTTCAATGAAATCAGTGACGGACAGAAACAGAGGATTATGGTTGCCCGGGCTATCTGCCAGGATACAGGGATAATTGTTCTTGATGAGCCGACTTCCTATTTGGATATGTTTCATAAGATAGATCTTTTGAAAATCATACGCCGGCTTGCAAGGGAAAAAAATAAAACCATAATCATGTCACTCCACGAGCTTGATCTTGTAAAGATGATTTCAGACCGTGTTGTGTGTGTTGGTGAAAACAAGGTCATTCGAATTGGTGCAGTCGACGATATTTTCCGTGGAAATTTCATCCAGAGCCTCTATGGTGTAAGGAACGAAGAATTTGATCCGTCCAATGCAACACTCCATGTTGATTTTGGCGATGCCAATAAGGATAAGAAAAAAACAAGAATCGAAGACAACGGGCATGCAAAGGTAATCATGGTTCAGGGGACGATGTCCAACGCCGGTAAAAGTCTTATAGTTGCCGGTCTTTGCAGAATTTTTTCACAGGATGGATACACTGTCGCTCCGTTCAAGTCGCAGAACATGGCCTTGAATTCCTATGTCACTGAAAATGGTCTTGAGATGGGCAGGGCACAGGCAATGCAGGCGGAGGCTGCCGGAATTGAATGTGATGTTTCCATGAATCCTATACTTCTTAAACCTACGAGCGATATGGGATCCCAGGTAATAGTTAACGGTGAAGTTGTAGGCAACATGAGGGCAAGGGATTATTTTGAATACAAAAAAAGTTTAGTCCCTGAGATATTGAAGGCCTTCAGCAATCTTGAGAAAAAAGCTGAAATTATTGTCATAGAAGGTGCGGGAAGTCCTGCGGAAATAAATCTTAAGGAAAATGACATTGTGAACATGGGCCTTGCAGAAATTCTTGATGCACCTGTTCTTCTTGTGGGTGACATAGATTGTGGCGGTGTCTTTGCCCAGCTTGCCGGAACTGTTGAACTTCTGGAGAAAAAAGAAAGAGACAGGATTTGCGGCCTTGTCATCAATAAATTCCGTGGAGATAAAACTATTCTTGATCCTGGAATTTCTATGATTGAAGACAGGCTTGGAATTCCTGTTGCAGGTGTTGTTCCATACATGGACATAAAGGTAGACGACGAGGACAGTCAGAGTTCCGTCTTTAGAAAGAAGGATTTTTCTGCGGTCAACATCGGCGTGATTCATCTGCCACGGATCTCAAACTTTACGGATTTTACTGTGTTTGAGAAGATGGATGAGGTTTCGGTTCATTACATTGAAAGTGCGGAAGATGTTTTCAAGATGGATATGATCATTATTCCCGGAAGTAAAAATACAATTGCAGATCTTCTCTGGATGCGCCAGCGTGGAATCGAAAGTGCGATAAAAAAATTTTCAGCTGATAAACTCGTTTTTGGAATCTGCGGCGGTTATCAGATGCTTGGAAAGGAAATTACAGATCCTCATGGAGTTGAATCTGAAAAGCAATGCCGTGGAATGGAACTTATTGATGCGTCCACAGAAATTACGGAATCGAAGACAAGGATACGTGTAAGCGGAATGTTTGAGAATGTCCATGGAATTCTTTCCTGTCTGAATGGGTGCACCTGTTCAGGGTATGAAATTCACATGGGCAGGACGGAAGTATCTGAGACAATGAATCCAGTTCCGTCTGGAGCAGGATGTGGCAATGTCTACGGAACTTACATCCACGGAATTTTTGATGAAGGTGAAATCGCCTGGAAGATTGCAGATGCCATTGCAAAAACAAAAGGTGTTGAGCTTAAAAATTCCAGCGAGAATTTCAGGGCATTCAAGGAAAGACAGTACGATATTCTTGCCGATACTTTGAGGAAAAGTCTTGATATGGATGCGGTTTACGGAATGCTGCGTCCTGCTTTTTCTTCTGGCAGATAGGATTTGAATTATGGAATATGCGGAATGGTTTGATGCTGTAAAAAGAAACTGGGATAGAATCGCAAAGCCATTGGACAGCCTTGGAGAGCTTGAGAATGTTGTCTGCAAGATCGGTGCGATTCAGGAAACAGACAGACCCCATGTCAGAAATGCTGTTGCCGTAATTCTCTGCGCGGACAATGGCATTGTTGAAGAAGGTGTAAGCCAGTGTGGCAAAGAGGTCACCAAAATCTGTGCTGAAAATATTGCCGCAAAAAAATCCGCTGTAGGTTCTCTTGCAAAACTTACCGGAACTGAAATAAAGGTTTTTGATGTGGGCATTGAATCTTCGGAAAAAATTCCAGGTGTATCAGACCGCAAGGTCTCCATGGGAACAAAAAACTTTCTAAAAGAAGATGCAATGTCAAAGGTTCAGCTTGATGAAGCAATGGACACAGGCATGAAGATTGCCGGTGAAATGAAGGATGCGGGATTTGATGCCATATGCATCGGGGAAATGGGCATAGGCAACACAACAACATCAGCCGCAGTTACAGCAGGAATATTGAAGCTTGGTGCCCTCGATGTAACTGGAAGGGGAGCCGGTCTTGATGATAAAGGCCTCGAAAGAAAAATCAACGTTGTTTCCAGGGCCATTGAAAAGTATGGTCTTCATGACCTTACTCCACCAGAAGTACTTCAGAAGGTCGGTGGACTTGATATTGCCGCCATGGCAGGGGTTTATCTTGGTGCAAAAAAATTCCATATCCCTGTAATACTTGATGGTGCCATTAGTCTTGCCGCATTGCTTGTTGCCGATTTCATGGACAGTGATGTTCGAAACTATGTAATTGCTTCCCACAAAGGCCGGGAAAAGCTTGGACAGAGAATTCTTGAACAGATGAATCTGCATCCGGTCATCGATGCGGGACTTGCTCTTGGCGAAGGAACTGGTGCCGTCCTGATGATGGATTTAATCAGAAGTACCCTGGATGTCTATTACGAATGTGTTCCTTTCAGTGACAGTGGTGTTGAACAGTATGAAAGGTTTGACAGATGATTACGTTTGTATACGGAGGAAGCGGAAGCGGTAAGTCGGCTTTTGCGGAAGAACTTTCCGGTCAGTATGATGGCTCAGAAAAATATTATATTGCAACCATGAAAGTTTTTGATGAGGAAGGCGAGAAAAGAGTTGAGAAGCACAGACGGCAGAGGGAAGGCCGGAATTTCAAATTGATTGAAAGACCTGTACGTATTGAATCTGTATGTGCTGATGTTGCTCAGGAAAAGTCAGACGGAAAGAAAATTTTTCTTCTGATCGAATGTCTTTCCAATCTGGTTGCCAATGAAATGTTTTCTGATGGCAGGATTTTCCCTGCGGAACAGGTCATTGAACGTGTTGTCAGTGGTTTGACTGAATTATTTGATTTTGCTGATGATGTTGTTGTCGTAAGCAATAATATTTTTGAAGACGGAATGAGTTATGATGATTCCGTTTGTGAATATATGTATGCTCTGGGAAAAATAAATGAGTGCATATGTAGAAAGGCAGACAGAAGTTATGAAGTTGTCGTTGGAATACCGTTGGAGATAGGGAAGTAGAAATGATTTTTATAAAATTTTTCAAGGCATTTATCGTTGCATTTTCAATGTACTCAAAGATTCCCATGCCTGGGTTTAAATGGAATTCCGATGACATGAAATATCATTTCTGCTTTTTCCCGCTCATAGGGGCTGTCATCGGACTTTTGGAATTTGCCTGGCTTGAGGCTTTCCTTCATTTTCAGTTTGATAGAATTCTTTTCAATCTGTTTGCAGTAGCAATACCGGTCCTTGTAACCGGTGGAATTCATCTTGATGGATTCATTGATACAATGGATGCACTTCATTCCTATCAGGACAGGGAGAAAAAACTTGAGATCCTTAAAGACCCTCATGTTGGTGCCTTTGGGATTATCTGCCTTGCGATGTTCTTTCTCATTACTATTGGCTTTCTTTTTGCGTCCACAAAATTCATCGCATACATCTGTATTTGTTTTTCATTTGTCATTTCAAGAGCCCTTAGCGGAATAAGCGTGAGTATTTTCAAAAAGGCAAAGTCACAGGGAATGGCCCATTCATCAGGGACAAATTTGAACAGGAAAATTGTTGTTTCTGTTCTGATTGTGGAAACGGTCGCAGCAATTGGTGCAATGTTTTATTTATGCAATGGAAACATCATTTTCCCGGTTGTGACTGTGTCGGCAATTGCTTTCGTATTCCTGTATTACTATTTCATGAGCAGAAAAAACTTTGGTGGAATCACCGGTGATCTTGCGGGTTTTTTTGTCTGTGCTTCTGAATCGGCTGTTGTGGTTTCTTCTGGAATCCTCTGTATTTTGGTAGGGTAGTCTATGGTTCTTGTAGTAGGTGGAAAATCACAGGGAAAGACAAAATTTGCAAAAGAAATGTTCCCTGAATTTGTTGTATTGGATAGACCGTCATTGCCGGAACTTATTTCCTGTGAAAAGGAAATCATCTGGGATGGGTTCAATCATACCATCAGGAATTTGCTGGTAGATAACAGTGATGAGGAAATTGCAAGTCAGGTTCAGGAAGTAATCTCGAAAAAATCCCTTGTCATTGTCAGTGATGAAATCGGCAATGGTATTGTTCCGCTTGAAATGGTCGAAAGAAGATACAGGGATCTGTGTGGTAAATTGCTGATAAAAGTTGCATCTGAGTCAGATGAAGTCTACAGGGTTATTTGTGGAATAGGGCAGAAGATAAAGTGAAAGCAAAATTGGTTTTCATCCGGCATGGAGAAACAAAGGGAAATCTTGAAAAAAGATACATTGGAAAAACCGATGAATCTCTATGCGAGGAAGGCAGACAAAGAATTCTCAAACTGGTGGATGAAGGTAGATATCCTCAGCCAGATTTTGTTTTCGTCAGCCCGATGAAAAGATGCCTGGAAACCTGTCAGATAATTTATCCTTCATGGGGGGCAAAAGAGATCGAGGAATTCAGGGAAATTGATTTTGGTCTTTTTGAAAATAAAAACTTCAGGGAACTTGAAGGTGACATCAACTATAATAAATGGATTGAAAGCAACGGCAAGCTTCCTTTCCCTGGTGGAGAATCAAGGGAATGTTTTATGGACCGATGCTTTACAGGTTTCCTTAAAGCATGCGATGAGATGGAAAGCTGTACAAAAAAAGAATTTCCTACTGCGGCATTTGTTGTCCACGGTGGGACCATAATGTCCATCATGAACAGACTGTTCGGGAAAACATATTTTGACTGGCAGGTGGAAAATGGCAGTGGATTCATTGTTGAAGATGACAAGGTGGTAAAACTATGATTAAGTACCACCTTTATGCCTTTATTGCCGGCTTCATTCTGGATCTCATTATTGGTGATCCCTATTTCCTATATCATCCTGTAAGGGCAATTGGAAAATTGATTTCTTTTTTTGAAAAGGTATTTCTTTCAACAGAAGATGTAGGAAGGAAAAAAAGGTTCTACGGAACTGTTACAGTTTTTCTTGTATGTCTGATAACGGCCATTGTTTCCGGTGGGCTGCTTGTTGCCTCATATTTGATCAATATATATGCGGGCATTGTGATGGAAGTCATAATGACGTGGCAGATCATAGCGCTAAAATGTCTTGGTTCTGAAAGCAGGAAGGTTTATAAAGTTCTCAGGACCCATGATCTTGTGAAGGCAAGAAAAGCTGTTTCAATGATAGTTGGTCGTGACACTGAAAATCTAACTGAGGAACAGGTCATCAAGGCATGTGTAGAAACCGTTGCAGAAAATGCTTCCGACGGTGTCATTGCACCAATGTTCTATCTTGCCATCGGAGGTCCAGTTCTTGGATTTATCTATAAGGCCATCAATACCATGGATTCAATGATCGGCTACAAGGATGACAGATACATTGATTTTGGCAGATGCGCCGCAAAACTTGATGATGCTGTTAATTTCATTCCATCGAGATTTTGCGCACTCATGATGGTTGTGTCTTGTTCAATTCCTGGAAAGGCATTCAGCATGAAAAATGCATGGAAAATCTTTAAAAGAGACAGATTCAACCATGAAAGTCCTAACTCTGCACAGACGGAAAGCGTAATGGCCGGCGCTCTTTCCATTCAACTGGCAGGGCCTGCATCCTATCATGGCATAGTCGAAGATAAAAAATTCATAGGGGATGCCCTAAGAACAATAGAGATTGATGATATAAAAAGAGCAAACAGACTCCTGTATGTGAGTTCTTTTTTCTGTGAGATTATTTTTTCCGGTATTCTTTTTATGATGGAGAAATTTTAAATGCACGGTGGCAATATCTACGGAACAAAAATACGCCATGATTTCTCAGTCAACATAAACCCGATGGGTTTCCCGGTCTCCCTTTGGCTCAGGCTGGCTTTTTCAATTGGAAAGATCAAAAATTATCCAGACATTGAATGTGGAATTCTTGTAAAAGAACTAGGAAAGCATCTGGGCATTCCGTGTGGAAGAATTGTCATTGGAAATGGAGCAACACAGATAATAGATGCCGCAATTCAAGGATGCGGAAGAAAAACTGCGCTGTGTATTGTTCCGTCCTTTACAGGATACAGAAATCTTCTTGAAAAAAATAATTTCAGCTGTGAGACCATATGTCTTTCAAAAAATGAAGGTTTTTGTTATAGCGAAAAAATTCTTGGGGAAATAAAAAACAGGATAAAAAACTCAACGCCAGGTATTGTAATCGTCGCAAATCCAAACAACCCCAACGGAAAAGTTGTGCCGCTGGAAATTCTTCACGAGATTGAAAAGGAATGCTTGCGGACAGGTTCAATTTTTATGGTCGACGAGAGTTTCATTGAGCTGACAGATTCTCCTGAATCGAATTCCTATTTACCACATGTGAACGCTGGTAGCAAGACAGTTATCGTCAGGGCATTCACCAAGGCTTTTGCAATTCCAGGTGTCAGGCTTGGATATGGAATATGTTCCGGTGAGTTTATGGTAAATGAGTTGAAACACAAAATTCCTGAATGGAGTGTAAACGTTCTTGCTCAGATTGCCGGTACTCACTGCATTGGAAAACAGGGATACTTGAAAAAGGCCAGGAAAATAATATCTATGGAGAAAGCATCATGAAAAAAATACTATTTTTAATTGTTTTACTGATTGTTTTGAATACGCAGTGTTCCTGCCAGCTGCCGATTTAAATGAAAAAGATTTTGAAGTATCCGTTACCGGAGGGTATTACGGTTCTGAGATTAAACTGCCGTTTAATGTTGAAAAAGACGGAGATTTTTATCGTATTTCCGGATCCGTTTATGATTTAAATCCCTATCAGGGAGTTACTGTC
>CALELJ010000098.1 GCA_937902445.1 uncultured Treponema sp.
CACAGTTAGTAGTAATAAGAGTTAAGTAAATACCCATTGCGCTGTACAGGGAAGGCACAGATTTTTTAAGATAGAATTCTACAAGCTGAACAAGGGCAGCAATTACAAGAATGAATATAAGCGTCTGCAGGAATTCCAGATGAAGCGGAACCATTACAAAAGTGTAAAGAGGCCATGTTACTGCAGTAGCAAGAATGATTACGATAAGGGAACCTGGAATCTTCTTTGTTACCTTTGGCCACATGAAGAGGGCTGCAAGAGAAAGGATAGCCATTACTGTTGTGTATGCATCGATGGTGTTGAAAATCTGTGAATAGGCGATCATCTTCTGGTGGAATTCGCCAGGCATCTTTTCAAACTTTTCCCCAAGAATCATTACAGGATTTGATGCTGTGATTGGGGCAAGACCAAAGAAATCTCCGATCTGACCGCTTGCGATTGTAACTGCGATACCTGCTGTAAATCCAACGACAATTGTGTATGGAATGAACTTTACAAGACCACCCATCTTGAATGCGCCAAGAAGGATCAGAAGGATACCTGCAATTACAGTTGCTGTTGCAAGACCGCCAACGCCAAGCTGTGGATTGTTGACGATTGCGTAGATGATTACTGTGAATGCACCTGTTGGGCCACCGATCTGACAGCGGGTTCCGCCGAATGCTGCGATACAGAAACCTGTGATGATGGCTGTGTGGAGACCTGTTTCAGGAGAGCATCCTGAAGCAATGGCAAATGCAATGGAAAGTGGGAGAGCCACGATTCCGACGATGATACCTGCAATGGCGTCTTTTGCAAAAGCGGCGCCTGTGTATCCTTTCAATGTGTTAAGTAACTCTGGTTTATACATAGTGCGCGTATTATGCACCTTTTATAGAAAATAAACAATAAACGGCGAAAGCCAGGCCCTTCGACTGCGCTCAGGGATCCTGAATAAATAGGCCCGGTGAGCATATTCCGATAGTCAGGATCGGTGAGCATTGTCGAACCGTCCTGTTTGAAAAAAAGACACCCTTTTCAATTTTTCTGTTTCCGTTTTCTACAAGATGCTTTATTGAAGAGCATCTATAATTCGTGATAATCTGAATCATGAAAGTTGCAATTTTTTTAGGATCTAAGTCCGACATGGACACAATGAAGAAGGCTGCTGATGTTCTCAAGGAATTCAGCATTGATTACAAAGCTTACGTGATTTCTGCTCACAGAGCCGGGGATCTTCTCGTAAAGACAATCAGGAAAGTTGAGGAAGAAGGATGCGAGGTCATCATAGCCGGCGCCGGTCTTTCCGCAGCACTCCCTGGTGTAATCGCAAGTCGTACAGTTCTTCCTGTTGTTGGAGTTCCGCTTGAATGCATCAACCCAGGAAAGTCAAACGGATTGGCCGGAATGGATGCACTTCTTTCCATCGTAATGATGCCACCGCAGATTCCAGTTGCTACAGTCGGCATCGGAAATGCTAAGAATGCAGGTTATCTTGCGGCACAGATTCTTTCAATCAAATATCCTGAAATTAAAAACAAGCTTGTTGAATTCAGAGCAAAGATGACTGCTGATGCAGAAGCCAATGGTGGAGAGGGTATCGATCTTTAGCTTTTTGCAAGGAAAATTGCTATGTCAGGTAATGAAGATTTTTTTGAGGAAGAAGAAGACAAACTTCGCGATGAATGTGGCGTAGCCGGAATATGGCTTGCTCCAAAAAAAACAGAGGAAAGTCAGGATGGCGAAAAGAAATACGTAGCCTATTCCGCCTCTGATTTCAATGCTGCGACACGATGTTATTACGCATTGTATGCTCTTCAGCACAGAGGTCAGGACAGCGCAGGTATTGCCGTAAGCAATGGAGAGACAATTTCCATTCACAAAGGTCTTGGTGCTGTATCCGATGTTTTCAGAACGGAACATCTTTCTTCCCTTAAAGGACACATTGCCTGTGGTCATGTCCGATATGCCACAAGCGGAAGCCAGTCCCTGGAAAATGCGCAGCCATTGCTTCAGGGAACAAAACTTGGTTCCGTAGCCGTTGCCCACAATGGTCAGCTTGTAAACTATGAGCAGCTTCACGAGATGCTTGAGGATGCGGGCTGTACTTTCTCAAGTACAAGTGATACTGAGGTCATCGTAAAGCTTATCGCCAAATCCTACAAAAAGGGACTTGAGCATGCCCTTACTGACACAATCCAGATGATAAAGGGATCTTTTGCCCTTGTCGTGTCTACGGAAAAATGTCTTATCGGTGCAAGAGATCCAAACGGAATCCGTCCACTTTGTCTTGGCCGTGTTGACAGCGGCTGGATCCTTGCCAGCGAGACTTGCGCCATCGATGCCGTAAACGGAACCTACGTACGCGACATCCAGCCTGGTGAAATCGTAATCATAAACGAAGATGGAGTTCTCTCATTTGAATTTGGGGAACGCACATCAAAGCGCACCTGTATTTTTGAATATGTATATTTTGCAAGACCAGACAGCATAATTGACGGCATTGCCGTTACTGAAGCCCGTGAAAAAATGGGAGCCTGCCTTGCCCGTGAAACTTCAGTTCCAGCTGATGTGGTTATAGGCGTTCCTGACAGCGGTATAGGTGCTGCCCAGGGATATGCAAAGGAAGCGGGAATCCCGTTTGCAAGCGGAATAATCAAGAACAAATACATTGGCCGTACATTCATCGCGCCGACACAGCGTGAACGCGAGAACATGGTTTTCGTAAAGCTGAATGCCGTAAGACATGTCGTTGAAGGCAAGCGTGTTGTGGTGATCGATGATTCCATTGTCCGCGGAACAACAAGCCGCCGCCTGGTTCAGATTTTGAGAAGGGCAGGTGCAAAGGAAGTTCACTTCAGGATTTCATCTCCTCCGGTAAAATTCCCATGCTACTTTGGCATCAATACACCTACAAGAACCGAGCTCATCTCCAACAACTTCAACCCTGAGGAAATATGCAAGCAGATAGGCGCCGACAGCCTTGCATTCATCAGTGCCGACGGAATGATGGAGGCCTGCCGTTCATGCAATTCGGAAAGCTATGGATTCTGCAAGGGATGCTTTACCGGCGAATACCCTGTATCTGTTCCCGGAGAAATAAACGGCAAAAAAATAGACTGATGATAATGGGAAATTCTGCCGATAATGCAATATAATAGTAGAGTCTAATTGGTAGAATTCATTTTGCGTTTATTTAAGAAAACCGGGCTTTTGATGCTCGTTCTCAATATTGCGTTTTTCTCATTTTCCCAGGAAGGGGACAGGAATCTTGGTTCCGGTGATGTTGTCGTTCCAAGAAAGGTGGATCTCATTCCGATTCCAATGGTAAAGCTTCCGCATGCCGTTGAAAGTGTCAGCTGGAATGCAGACTGTTCCCTTTTTGCATATTCGGAAAATAAGAACATTACCATCCGTCGTGCAAGCGATTATTCTCTTTTCCAGACAATCATTTCCGACATTCCGATAAACTCACAGGATTTTGCCGGTGTTACAGCTTCCGACGACCGTTCAAACCAGCTTGTTACTTTTAATGAAGACAACAGTATTTTCATTCGCCGTCTTCCTGAAGTCAGGCCGTCTGTTGTCCGCAAGCTTGATGAAAACTATGTAATCTCAAAGTATGCGTTTTCAAAAAACGGTAACTATATTGCCATCGGTACTGAAGGCGGTGAAATCGAACTTGGCCAGCAGCTTTACTATTCAACAGACATCCTTACTGAAAAACTCAAAGGCCATACCCAGAAAGTCTATGAACTTGCATTCAGTCCAAACAGACGTTACCTTGCTTCCGCTTCTCTCGACGGAACCATTAAAATCTGGCGTACCGCGACCCGTACACTGGAAGCAGAAATCTCGCAGAACTATCCGCCACCTCAGTTTATTCCAATTTGTTTTACCGGTGATTCACAGCACATTGTCTCTCCAAAATCAAAGCGGTCGATCGAGATCCGCGACTTCCAGGGAAATGAAACAGGATTCATTGAAACAAGGCAGGATATAAATTCCCTTTGTCTTTCAACAGACGGAAACTACGTTGTCGTTCTTACAAACCTCAACCAGTTCCAGTATTACTCACTTGAAACGAAGCAGATGGTCAAATATATTCCTGCATGGAATCCAAGTCCGATCACATGCTATAAGTTTTCAAATGACGGAAAATCTCTTCTCGTAGGCCACAGTGACGGTAGCATCTACATTCTCAAGCTTGAGGAAGTCACATACCTTGATGGTGAAGTTCCGGAAAACTACAAGATCGTTTATCCTGATGAAGAAGGCAAGGAAGAGGAATTCAGTCCGGAAGAACTTCAGGAAGAACTTAAAGACAAGTATGGTGACAAGGATGAATTCCCGGAAAGAATTGAAACTGCCCACAATGTTGAAGTCCGTCTCCAGGGTGTTTTTGCGACAAACAGTTTCTACAACTGGGGAATCAAATTTAGCGGCGGATATATAAACACAAGGATACTGGATTTCTGCTACCTTGGTGCAATGGTCTGTCCTACAATATTTTTCCCGGACAACTCTGACTTTCCTTATGATTATAAAATCGGTGATGTGAAAATTCAGCGTCCTCTTCTGGCGGAACTGGATCTCATCGCTCTTGCCGGTATGGATTATGATTTCTGGCCGGAATCTGGCTGGGATGCTTTTTTTGAAATTTTTGCAGGTGGAGCCTTCAAGGAAATTGTCAGCCCGACACTGGGTAGCGGTAAACTCAATACCGCATTCATTACAGGCGGAATTGCCGGAGTCAGGTATGACGGCTTCAGGGCTTTCCTTGAAACATCATTTGATACTGTCGTTAAATTTCAGATTTCTCTCGGAGTGGGCTATCGCTTCAATTTGACAAAGAAGGTTACGCCAAAGGACATCGAGGAACTTGAAAGCAAGGACCGCCAGGAACGTCTTGAAAAAGCACAGCAGGCCCTTGAACTCATAGAAAATCCTGAAGAAATAAATTCCGGTGAGTCTGTAGTTCCGGCTGGAGAATGATTTCTACCTGATCTTATTTTACTTTCCTGTCCTCGTTCTGCCACTTTCAATTTTCAATTCAATATGTTATGTTTTAGCAATCCAATTCATTTATTTTTAGCAAGGAGTATCTCATGGCTAAAGTTGTTGATTACAAGAATGCAGGCGTTGATGTTAACGAAGGTTACAAGGCTGTAGACAAGTATAAGGTTCAGTCACAGCGTGCACGTATCCCAGGCCAGCTTACAGAGCTTGGTGCATTCAACGGAATGTTCGCAGTACCAAAAGGAATGAAGAATCCTGTTATGGTTTCAGGAACCGACGGTGTTGGTACAAAGCTTGACATTGCATTCCAGATGAAAAAATATGATACAGTTGGAATCGACTGTGTTGCCATGAGCGTAAATGACATTCTCTGTTCAGGTGTTCAGACTTCCTTCTTCCTTGACTATATTGCCTGTGGCAAACTTGATTCAAAGGTTGCAGGAGAACTTGTAAAGGGTGTTACTGACGGTTGTCTTGAAACTGGCTGTGCTCTCCTTGGTGGAGAAACTGCAGAAATGCCTGGTTTCTATGATGACGGAAAATATGACCTTGCAGGTTTTGGCGTTGGCGTTGTAGACAAGGATGATGTTATCGACGGAAAGAAAATCAAGGAAGGCGATGTTCTCATCGGTCTTTCATCTACAGGTCCACACTCAAACGGATATTCACTCATCAGAAAGCTTGTTAAGAATTTCAATGAAAAGGTAAAGATCGGCGGAAAGGAAAAGAAGATTGGTGATGTTCTCCTTACACCAACACGCATCTACGTTAAGCCGGTAATGGAAGTTCTTAAGAAGTTCCCTGGCAGCGTACACGGAATGGTACACGTTACTGGCGGCGGATTCTATGAAAACCTCCCACGCATGTACCAGCATGCCGCAGAAGGAAAGAAACAGCTCTGTTCTGTAATCAAGAACGGCAGCTGGAAAGTTCCTGAAATCTTTGACATCCTTGTTGCAAAGGGTGCTGATCCAAAGCGCATGTTCAATACATTTAATATGGGAATCGGTCTTGTTCTTGCAGTAAACAAGAAGGACGCTGAAGCCATCATGAAGATGTTCAACAAGAACGCAAAGAAGTACCACAAGGCTGGAATCGAAGATATGGTAGCCTATGAAATCGGTTATGTTGGCCACACAGACAAGGCAATCAAGGGCGACTTCAAGGGCTCAAAGGAAATGACACAGTTTGTTGACTGATTCTTACATGTTTAAAATACATTAAAAAAGGGCGGGCCCCTCGCGACGGCGAAAAAAAATTGTTACCTCCCGCTTCACTGTAACAAGACTGTATGTTCAGTTGGCGGGTCCCTCCAATTTCTTTTTCGCCTGCGTCCCACCCTTTTTTTTGTTTTAAAATTAAAGGAATTAATCAACGTTTAAGGCATGAAAATAGAATGCCTTTCACTGAGAAAAAAAAGGCCCACTTTTTTTATTAATTTCTAATTCAGAGGTAAACAAAATGAAAATAGCTGTACTTGTTTCTGGCGGTGGAACAAATCTTCAGGCGCTTATCGATTATCAGAAATCCCACGCAGACTGTCCCTTTGAAATTGATGTTGTAATATCAAGTACAAAAACTGCTTACAGCATTGAGCGTGCAAAGAATGCCGGAATCGACTGTGTGATAAAAAGTCCTTTTGCTGTCATGGGCAAAGAAAATGCTCAGAATGCTTCCCGCGAAGAAAAAAACATTGCTGTTTCAAATGCAATTCTTGATGAATGCAAATCACGCGGAATCGAAGGCATCGTCCTTGCCGGCTATCTGTCCGTTTTGACAGGCGACATCATCAATGCTTACAGCAACAGGATCATCAACCTGCATCCGGCTCTTTTGCCAAAATTCGGCGGAGTAGGAATGTGGGGGCACAACGTCCATGAAGCTGTTCTTGCAGCCGGTGAAAAAGAAAGCGGCTGTACAGTCCACTATGTTGACGGTGGCTGCGACACAGGAAAAATCATAGTTCAGAAAAAAGTTCCGGTGATGAGCGGTGACACCGTTGATTCCCTCTATGCCCGCATCGCTCCAAAGGAGCATGAAGCAATAGTTGAAGGCGCAATAGTCCTCGCTACCCAGGCTTGAATCCTTTATCTGTGTTTTTACAAATTGTTTGCTGAATAAGAAAATCTTAAAACATGCGGAGTGAAGGTTCGGAACAAACTGCGACTTGCGACCCAAGAGGACTCACGCAGTGCTTTCCCTGAGGAAAGGGAGCTCCGGAGCAGGCTTGGGCCGGTTCTTTACGGAAGCATGTTTTAAACTTTTTTTGCTGCTGCTTGCAAACAATTTTTCTACTTTGTCATTAAATAACTTCCGCGTGGCATGATTATGATTTCTACGCGACGGTTCTTTGCACGGCCTTCAGGTGTGCTGTTTGTTGCGGCAGGTTTTGTTCCGCCGTATCCCTTGAAGGTAAACAGTTTTTTGTTTAGACCGTTGTCCGTAAGGGCGTTTACGATGGACTGGGCTCGTTCAACACTGAGAGTCATCTGTCCGTTTGGTTTGTTTACATCAGCTGTGTGTCCTTCAACGAGAATGCTGTAATCACCTCCGGCTGTTACCTTCTTGAGTGATGCCGCTATGTCGCTGATGCGTGATTTTTCACTTTCAAGAAGTTCCGAGGAATCTGCTACAAAGCGAAGGTTTTCCATGGTAATCTGAATTCCTGTTGGAATTTCCGACAGCCCGATGTCAGGAACTTTCTTTTCCATGAAATAACGCTTGAGCTGATGGTAGACTATGTAGTAGTTCTTGTCCTTGTTTGGAACTGAAACCTTGTGCTCGAGAATATCTTTGTCCAGAAGAATGACGACTTTACCCTGCTTTAGAAGTTCCAGATTTTCCTTTACAGATGCAATGCGAAGGTAGTCTTCCTTTGAGATTATAGGATCGCATCTGTTTATTCCGTATACTTTTTTTACTGTAATCCACAGAGGGTCTTTCCCAACACGGTCGGAATAGGATTCAATCATCTCGCTGCTTGAGTAGTGTACTATTCCCTTTGTCTTTGCGGTTTCTGATGTGACCATATTTCTTTCATACATCAGGTCCATGTCCTCATTCCATATTTTAGGGAAAAGACACGGATAGACACGACTGTCGGAGAATTCGCCCTGCACTGGCATTGATCCGCGTGCATCAAGAATGATTCCTGAATATGCTCGGGAAGATATTGTTTCGATCGGCTGTGGCTTCTTGTATGGCTTGGAATGTTTTACAAGAGTTGAAGATATGTCGCGGAGGTTGATGGTATGCTTTGTAAGCAATGTGCTTCCTCCCTGTGCAAAAACGGAAGGGGTCTTGTGGCTTCTATCTACGATCCTGGTAATGTTTTCAAGTGTCAGAGTTCCGTCGAGAACAAGATCATTCAATGTTTTCTGATCATCGACATAAAGCGAAAGAAGAGGATCCTTGACGAGGATGGGAAGATCTATTTCTATCCTTTTGATGCATGTTGCTTTCCCGCTTGGCATCGGGATTCCTGCTTTTTCAACATCAAGGGAAACGTCGGAAACAAAAGTGTTCTTTTCCCAGTTTACAAAACTTGTTGAAGTCATGGTTGCATTTTCACGGCTGGCATGACCGTTGGCTGCGGCGACCATTTCCGCCTCACGCTCAATTTCTTCATCTGCGTAAGGTACATATTTTTGAGGGATGTAAGGTTTTTCAAGAAAATCAGAAACATCCAGTGTCTCGATATAACTTTGGGCAAATGCCACAGGGTATGCGAATATTATATAGATAAAAAGTGCTTTCAATAATCTGCGTGTCATCTTTTTCCGCCGTAAAAAGTATTTCTTTTCTATTATCGGAATATGCTTCATCTGAATTAAACTTTTTTAATCGGGACATACGCAATTAATTCATCAATGCTGCGGTTTTAATCATCTGTTATCAAAAGATAAAATTGTATTATTTTAAGAATATTTTAGGATAAAATTGATAATTGAAATAAGTGTGCTATAATTTTTAAAGTCAGTCTATGAAACTATAGGAGTGCTTTATGGCAAAAAAAACAAGAAAATCTTCGGTTTCTACTATTCTTATTACTACAATAATTGGTGGATTGCTTGTATTTTCTATCGTTCTCTTCATGATGATTTCACGCCTGCTCAACACAGGTCTTGAAAGTTATTTCCAGGGAGAGCTTGAGAACTATTCAGAACTTTTCCTTAAGGAAGTCAAGCAGGAACAGGAAAACATTGTAAAAGTGCAGACAAATGTCCTTGGTACTTTGAATTCAATGTATGCTGCCCTTGACGGTTTCCCTGTTGAATCCGTCGATCCAGTTCTTGATAGCACATGCAGAAATTTTGATGTTGATGATCTTGCAGTATTTGATGTAAACGGTAAACCATGCAGTTCAAGCGCCGCCGCAAAGAACCAGGGATCAAGCGACATTGTCCAGAAGGCATTGAAGGGCGATACAACCATTAAATTTGAAAAGATGGGACAGGACATAAAGATTGTCCGCGCTGTTCCAATCAAATATGGTGTCAAGATTGTCGGTGCCCTTGTTGGACTTGATACAGTAACATCACAGCAATTTGTTGAAAAAATGAAGTCATACACTGGTTGTGACAATACAATTTTCGATGGTGAGACACGTGCATATACAACTCTTTCCGGAATGAGAGGGTCTGTCATTGCAGACGCAACACCAATCAGACTTGCTGAACAGGGCAAGGATTTTGCCGGAATCACTACAATCGGCGGTAAGAAATATGTAGTTTACTACTTCCCATGCAAGGCTCCTGATGGATCATTCCTTACAACATTGTGGCTTGGTAAGGAGCTTGGAATCATCGACCATGTTTCAGCTGTAATCTTCAAGCCTCTTGTTACAATCACCGTAATCCTCGTCCTTGCACTTCTTGGTCTTCTCTTTGCAATTATCTTCCTCAGAGTCATCAGACCTCTCAACAGTGTCGGTGCCGCAATGCGCCGTCTTGCATCAGGTGATGCCGACCTTACAATCCGTCTTCCAGTCAAGGGAAATGATGAATTCGCTCATATTTCAAGCAATGTTAATACATTCATCATCATGCTCCAGACAATCGTTGAGGAACTCAGCAAGGCTCAGGAATCCCTCACTGAAATCGGACAGAGCCTTGGTTCTAACGCACAGCAGTCTGCAAGTGCAACAGCCGAGATCATGGCAAACATCCAGGGCGTAAGAAAACAGTCTGAAAACCAGTCTGAAGCAGTTGCAAATACTACAGGTGTTCTTGGCAATTCTTCTGCAAGCATGAACCATCTTTCAGACCTCGTTGAAAACCAGTCTGCAGGTATCACTGAATCGTCAGCCGCCATCGAGGAAATGCTTGGAAACATCACTTCCGTTACAAATTCCGTACACAGAATGGCAGACAGCTTCAAGGAACTTGGTGTTACTGTTGCAGACGGAAAGAACAAGCTTGCCAATGTTGACGGCAAGGTCAATGAAATCGCAGAACAGTCAAAGATGCTTATTCAGGCAAACCAGATCATCTCTCAGATTGCTTCTGAGACAAACCTCCTTGCCATGAATGCCGCTATCGAAGCTGCCCATGCGGGAAAGGCCGGTGAAGGATTCTCTGTTGTTGCAAATGAAATCCGTAAGCTTGCTGAAACATCAAGCACTCAGTCTAAGAACATCAATGCTGAGCTTAAGCAGATTTCTTCTTCAATCAAGGACGTTGTTTCACTGTCAAAGGACAGCCAGGCTGCATTCGGCCTGATCGTTACACACCTTGATTCTACTGATACAATCATCCATGAAATCGACAATGCGATGAACGAACAGGAAAATGCTTCACGCCAGATTTTTGGTGCCCTCAGTGACATGAGAAACCAGGCTATCGAAGTAAGCGAAAAGTCACAGGAAGTAAACAACGGTATCGTTGCCGTTACCCGTGATATGGATTCTGTATCTCAGATTTCATCTATTATCCTTGGAAGTATGGATGAAATGACTGCAGGTGCACAGGAAATCAGCACAGCATCTCAGAGTGTTGCTGACCTTGCATCCCAGACAAAGCAGAACATTGAAGTCATGAGCGAAAAGCTTGGCAAGTTCAAGTTCTAGTCTGATGCCTTGAAAGGCATTGCGATGAAATACAACAAAGGGGCTGTCCAAAGCTTCAGGGTGGTTGAGCGTAGTCGAAACCACCTTGTCTGGTATTAGTGGACAGCCTTTTTTTTGTCTCTGAATGATTTTATTCCGTAAGGCTTTCGGCAATCTCTTTTGCTTTTCCCGCCGGTACACGAAGAATCCATGTCTCTTTTGGCGGAGTGCAGCCCTTAAGAAGTGCCGGGTTCAGTCTGACAAGCTGGTCAAGGTCTGTCCCCGATTTTTCAGCGATGGTTTCAAGACTTATTTTCCCGGTGATCTTCAGTTTTCCGAAATTCAGAGGTTCCGCTGTCTCAACCCATTTGTCGGCAATACCGATGTCTATGGCGCCATAGTATTCAGCATTCTCAATAACTTCAGTAATGGCAATCAGTTTTGGAACGTACATTATGGCCTGGTCTGATAGAAGCTCAAGGTCTGCAAGCATCCAGAAGTCCGCCTTGCTTTGCTTTTTGGCGCGTTTTACGGCACCGGCTCCCATGTTGTATGCCGCCAGTGCAAGTTCCCAGTTGCCGAACATCTTGTAGTTGTCGTTCAGCTTTGAAAGTGCCGCATCAGTTTCCGTCCAGGGATCAAGCCGCTGGTCATACCATTCATTTTTCTTGAGGAAAGGATCCATGCTGTTTTCCATGAACTGCCACAGACCTGTAGCTCCAGAAACAGAAACCGCATTTGCCTTGTATTCCGATTCAACGATTGGGAGATACTGCAGGAACGAAGGCATCTTTTTTTTAGCAAGCTGCTGCCTTACGTAGTGTCTGTATTCCGCAGATTCTATGAGGATGTCGGCAAGCCTTTTTCTTCCCTTGTCGGACAGGTAGTAGTCGAGGAATTTTTCAGTCCTTTTGTCATCAAGTCCTGTAAGGCCGATGTCTTTGTGGACTGGTTCCTTCACTGTGTATGGTTTTATTTCTTTTTTCTTTTTGACTTCTACGGAACTGCTTTGAGTCTGCGTTTTTTTTCTCTGTTCTTTTCTTTCCTTTTCAAGCCGCCTGATTTCCTTTAAGTCGGCGATGGAATCATATTCAACCTTTATGGATTCATAGGGAATGGTAAAGTCGGCTACTGGTTCAGCAAAAAGAGAAAGGGCGGAAAAAGTCAGGGCAAGTCCGGCAGATTTTTTCATTACAGCTTTTCACCATAATAGATTCCGGCCCACTCCCAGCGTCCGTGAATTTCAGGGTCTGCAGGGAAATTTACTTTTCTGAAGTAGAGATACCATACGTTGACGTAATTGCTCCATCCTGTTGTTCTCAGATAGGCTTCTGTCGGACTTGATGAAGGGTCAAGGTCCGCACTGTAGCGGATTCTGTTTCCGCGCATGAATGAACGCATGGAGAAACTTTCCTGCGCGTTGACGTCTGTTTCAACCTGACGCCAGGACATGGCAAAGAAATTGACCTTGGATTTATATTTGTCCAGAGCCCTGTAGTTGTAGCTTGAAATTCCTTTTTTAACGGCGGCAACAAGAGCGTCGAGGGATTCAAAGGTCCAGTCCTTGGATGAATTTGAGAAGTCGATGAGCTGCTTTGTGCTCAGGTATGCGTTTGGATATCCTGAAATCTGCAGTGTGGAGGCATCATCCTGATCAAGGTACTGTGTGAAGGAGCGGATTGCCTGCTTCCATTCTCCTTCCTTTTCATATTCAAGGGCAAGGCGGTAGAAGAGTTCCGTCGTGCTTACGTTGTTTGGAAATCTGGAAATCAGCTGGTTGAAGTAGGTGATTCTGTTGGCCGGTATCTCACTGATCTGGATAAGATGCTGGAGGCATACAAAGTGGATAGACTTTCCCTGGACCATAAGATCGTTGTAGTTGTTGATGATTCTTTCAAAATAGTATTCGGCTACAGGTTCTGCGTCATTTTCAAGGTAGGCATAGGCTGTCATGAGAAGCCAGTAGGCATTGTAGGGATCTTCAGGATGTTTTTCGACCCAGTCCGTAAGAAACCAGATGAGGGAAGTGTAATCCTTTACAGCCAGCATGTTGTTGGCGATTCTGTTTACCACGGCGTATCTTGTTTCATTTGTCAGATCGTTCTTCTCAAGAAGTGTTTCCAGCTGAGTCTGTGTAGTTCTGTATGTTTTGGAAAATGCCCCGGGAAGAATGGAGCCCTTTGTTGTCTTAGTGCAGGAAAAAAAAGTGGTGCATACTGCAAAAACAAGCAGTGAATTCCTGATTTTTTTTAACATGGGTAGATTTTAGCATACAATTATTGTATTGTAAACGAATAGAGGAAACAGATGCCCGAAAATAAAGATACACTAGCGGTTTTGAGAAAGCAGAGCTTCTTTTTGGCCATGGGACTTATATTGCTTGTCGATGGTGCCCTTGCCTGTATGGTGAAAGCTGAATTTTTCCCGTTCACCTTGTCTCAGATTTGGCCTGTTTTTGTAATAATTGCCGGCTTGATTGTATTTGGCGCGGATCTGTTCATTTTCAGGAGAATCAGAACTTCTTTTCTTTTTCCTTCCGTCATGCTTGTCATACTTGGGGCAGGATTTCTGGTTTTTTCAACGGACCTTTTTCATGTTTCCTTCCGGAAAATCATATCAGTATTCTGGCCTGTAGTTCTCATTGTTTTTGGAATCTTTCTCCTTGCGGTTTATGAAATTCAAAGAATAAACTACAAGCAGTTTCCTTACATGCAGGATGATACTCTGGAAGAGGACAATTACTAGCGGAGTCCGGACTTTTGACAAAAAAGAATTCGTGCCGGCAGTTCATTCAGATGGCGGCATTTTTAATATTCCTATTCTCCTCATGCGGAAGTGCGCCCGTCGTTCAGCCTCAGATTGTTGATGACGGTTATGTCAATGAAGAGGAAGCCGTCTCCGTTACCGTTGTGTCTCCAAAGAAGAAATCTTTTTTCTCAATGATAAAGCAGACCGATCTTGATGCGGTTGAGATTGGTTCGCCACAAAGCCTTCGTCTGGCATACAACAGCCTTCATAGAAGTGTCGATGAAAAATATACGGATGCCGAGAGAACTCTTCTTTGCGTGATATGCGCCATGATGGACCTTGCATGGCCCTCGGAATCAGGCACCTATGTCAGTCCCAAAATTCTTGTTCCGGATCAGTATACCGGTGCCGTTGACAGTGTAAGGCGCGGCATATATGACCTTAGTACCAATTCATCGGATTTTCTGTCGGCTGTACTTCCGTCTCTGGCGCTCCTTTCTTCCGGAAAAATGGACGAGTATTATCCAAGGGCACAGGAATCTCTTGAAAAGGCCCTTTCCATGCGTTCTGATTCAGTAATCGCCAACTATCTCATGGGTATACTTTGCTTGCGTACAGGTAGAAATCAGGAGGCGCTGAAATATCTGGCGGTGGCAAACGGTAAGTATTCATCCGGAACAAGGGAAATCCTTTTTGCCATTGCGGACACCTATTACAGATCCGGGAATAATGAAATGGCTCTTTCCATCGGAGAACAGCTTCTTGTCACCCATCCGCAGGATACTTCTGTCCTGGATCTTTGTTCCAGGTCCGCCTATGCCATGGGTGATCTGGACAAGACGGAATCTTATATCGTCAGAATGCTTCTCATAGATCCTGACAATACCGACTATGTCCTCTTCAGGGCAAAAATCCTCATGCAGAAACAGGACTTTATCCGTGCTTCGTCCCTTCTTGATGTCTGTGCCAGAAAGAATCAGATGACAAGGGAGTACTATATCCTCAGAACCCGGTTGCAGTATGACTGGAACAAGAATTATGCGGGAGCGGCGGAAACTGCCTTCAAGGCATATTCTCTCTATCCGGATGACATGGAGATAATGCTCCTTGCCGCGGAAAATGCGTCTGCCTCCGGTAAATCAATTGACGGAAAATCCGCAATGGAGGTTGCGTCCAGAGTCCTTGAAAAGGATGCTTCAAATGCAAAGGCTTTGTCCATATGTGTTACCGAGCTATGCAAGATGGAAGACTATCAAAAAGCGTATGCCCTTAGCAGCCGTCTTGTGAATCTTGCCGGTTCCACAAAGGAAGATCTTTACAGACATATAGATAT
>CALELJ010000099.1 GCA_937902445.1 uncultured Treponema sp.
CCTCTTTGCCGTTCATTTTCATTTTTGAGCATAACGACAAAACTTTTTCAATACTTCCTTTAATCGTGCAAGTTATTTCATCTTTATTTTTGTCTTCCATGATGAATTTTCTATCCAAAAGAACACGCATCATGTTGTCAACATTGACGTGACGGATGCTTTCAATTTCAGCCCTTGTAATCGGCTGGCTGTATGCGATGATTGAAAGGGTTTCTATTGCGGATTTTGAAAGCTTGCCTTCATTTTTCTTGCCGTAGCGTTCTTTCACAAAGTCGAAGCAGTCGCGTTTTGGAGTGAGAATCCATCCGCCAAGCATCTGTGAAAGTTCAATACCGCTGTCAGCATTGGAATACTTTTCCTTGAGACGCTCCAGGCACTTTTCAACAACGTGTGGGGCAAACTTGGTTATCCTTGAAAGGCACTCAATGTTCTGAGGTTCACTTTCAAGAAAGAAAACTGTCTCCAGAAGAGCTGTTTCTGTATCAAGGTTGAGATTTGCGCGGCGTGCGGCAAGTTCCTCATCCTCCTCTTCCTCAAACTCTTCTTCTGTTTTTACATCACTATCTTTTTCTGCCGGTTCACCACCAAGATCAAGTTCACCGGCCTTTGCATTTTCTTCAGCAGTTGTATTTTCTACAGGAGCTTCAGTTGAAACTTCATTTTCAACCTTCACTTCTTCATTTTCAACTTTTTCTACGCTGCCTGCTTCCTGCATATTTTTATATCTCCAAACATTTTATTCTGATAAATGTCTGCCATTTTCAGTTTTACGGCCTCCAAGATTGCCATAAATGCACAAATTACGTCAAGTTCATTGCCCTTTCGTGTAATCAGTTCCGTGAACATGCAGGTTCCGTTCTTGTCAAGAAGCTCCTTCATGAGGGCAATCTTTTCAGTAGGAGCGATTTCAAGATTCTTTTCGATGACGTAAACATCAGGATTCACATTCGTAATATTACGGAAGATCTTCTGCATGTCCTCAAGAAGAGCCCAGGTATCCATCTTTTTCCACTGGGATTCGTCATCACCAAACGGAAGGATGCGTTCAATCTTCTTGCGCTCAAAGCTCCATTCGCTCTGTTCCTCACGTTCTTCCATGAGCATGGACAGTTTCTTGAAGCGCTGGTATTCAATAAGCTGTTCAACAAGTTCAGCACGAGGATCTTCCATGCTGTCATCGTCCTTAAGTCTCACCTCGACTGGGAGGAGCATACGGCTCTTGATGCTGCATAGTTTTGCAGCCCAAAGATAGAAATCACTGAGATCATGAAGATCAAGTTCCACAGCATAGTCAAGATAATCCAGAAACTGTTCCGTGATTTCAGAAATTGGAATATCATAAATGTTAAGCTTGTTTTCACGGATAAGGCTCCAGAGTAAATCAAGAGGTCCGTCAAAAACTTCACCAACTGCAAATTTTCTTTTCTGCTGTGTTTCAACAACTGCTTCTTCCATATGAACGCTCCGCAAATATTTTATGAAATGATTACACGGATATTCGTTCTATACGCTGATCTCCCAGCCGTGCTAGCTTTTCCTCAAAAAAAGAAATATCCGCATTAACCTTATCGGCATCTTTTCCCAGGATTTCAAGCAAAGGTTTTAAAACAAAAGCTCTTTCCGTCATTCTTTCATGGGGAATGACAAGATCGCTCTCATTTACGCTCAAACCGCCAAACAATTCTATGTCGATGTCCACGGAACGGGGTCCGTTTCTTATTTCCCTGGATCTGTCTCGCCCCAACTCCGACTCAACCCCGTGGATAGCCTCAAGAAGCTGACGGGGAGTGCCTTCATATTCGCCGGAAACGACCATATTGTAGAAATCGTCCTGATCCGTAACATACATTGCGGCGGTCCTGTAAATGGAAGAAGCTTTAATGTCCTTTACAAAACCGCTCAGTTTTTCTACGGCAAGGGAAAGAAGCTGAACGCAGGAAAGAGAACCGTATGATCGGTTGGACCCGAGACCGAGGACTACGAACATTCTAGAACAGTTCCTCAGGAGATGGCTTATCTTCTGCCGCAGCCTTTGCAAGGGATGATGCCTTTGTTCTGGTTGTCTTTGCGGCTGCCTTTTCTTCTACAGGTGCGGCCTCCACGGCAGCAGATGGACTTTCAGTTTCTGCCGGTGTTTCAGGAGCTGCACCACCGAGACCTACACCCTTTGCGCGCATTTCCTTTTCATAGGCTGCTATCTGTTCCTTTGTGACTACAGCACCTTCCTTTGTGCGGAGAACCTGCCCCGGAAAAAGCTTTTCACGGATGGTCTGTTCAAGCTCAATGCGGTACTGAGGATTTGACTCGATGTAATTGACTGCATTTTCCTTACCCTGGCCAACCTTTTCTTCGCCACGGGTATACCATGCACCACGCTTGTCTATGAGTCCATGCCTTACGGCTGAATCAAGGATGGAAGCAGATGCAGAAACGCCCTTTCCAAAGTAGATGTCCAGCTCAACCTTGCGGAATGGCGGAGCAACCTTATTCTTGACGATTTTAACGCGGACACGGTTACCGAGGGCATCCTCATCACCCTTTCCTTCGATAGTTTCAATTCTGCGGATTTCAACACGGATTGAAGAGTAGAATTTAAGTGCGTTACCACCAGTTGTCGTTTCAGGGTTGCCAAACATAACACCGATCTTCATACGGATCTGGTTGATGAAAATGACGATACACTTTGATTTTCCGACGATTGCCGTAAGCTTGCGGAGAGCCTGTGACATAAGGCGTGCCTGAACACCCATGACGCTGTCACCCATCTCACCCTCGATTTCTTTCTGAGGAGTAAGGGCTGCTACAGAGTCGATGACGATGATGTCCACTGCCCCGGAACGTACAAGATTTTCACAGATTTCAAGAGCCTGTTCACCTGTATCCGGCTGGGAAACCCATAGTTCGTCGATGTTTACGCCAAGATTCTTTGCATAGACAGGATCAAGGGCATGTTCCGCATCGATGAAGGCGGCGATTCCACCCAGCTTCTGGGCTTCCGCAACTGCATGGAGCGCAAGGGTCGTTTTTCCTGAACTTTCAGGACCATACATTTCTATAATACGACCGCGTGGATAACCACCTACACCAAGAGCCTCATCAAGGAGGATTGATCCCGACGGAACAACATCGATTGCCGTTGAATCCGTCTTTGTGCCGAGTTTCATGAGAGAACCGGTACCAAACTGCTTTTCAATCTGAAGACGGGCTGCCTCAAGAGCCTTGAGTTTTTCAGATACATCTACAGGAGCTTTTTCTTCTGCTTTTGCCATAATCTATTCCTACCCACATAAAATTTACGGTATCCGCATGCACGACGTGCTTTGTCAGATTCCTATTAATTATATAAATGGAAAAAAACAAATATGTGCATGTTTTCCATAATAATTTAGGAACAATTTTAAAATCTGACAACTGATTCTATCACAATAATTAAAAAAATAGCAATTTGCATTTGAAAGCCAAATATGCTATACTTAATCAATCTTACTATCGAGGTAATAACATGGCTTACAAAATCAATTCAGACGCTTGCATCAACTGTGGTGCATGTGAAGGCGAATGTCCATCAGGAGCAATCAGCGAAGCTAACGACAAGCGCGTTATCAACGCAGATTCATGTGTATCTTGCGGAGCATGTGCTGGCGCATGTCCTTGTGAAGCTATTGCAGAAGAATAATCCAATTTTTCTTTCAACAATGGCTTGATGGGATGTTTCAGGGTTTCAGGACTTCTGGAGCATCCTTTTTTTTTATGAAAAAAATATTTTCCATACTTCTGCCTGCCTTCCTTTTACTCGCTTTCGGAGTTCCGCCTGTAAACACAGAGGAAAGAAGCACTCCATTTTACCCTGAGATAACGGAACTCAAATCGACAAACCACCTTTTCTCCCAGTACCAGCAGGATGTGCTGACGGCAAACAAAAACTGGTTCAGGGGAATTCAAGGCGAGCTGCAGCTCTATTCCTACAGGGCAAAAAAAGGCGACACGGTCATATCAATAGCAGCAAGATGTTCCATAAGGCAGGACACCCTTGCCACGCTAAATTCAATACAGGAAAGCACTCAAAAAATAGAAGGGAAAACACTTCTGCTACCTTCCGCCGACGGTCT
Source organism: uncultured Treponema sp. (assembly GCA_937902445.1). GTDB lineage: Bacteria > Spirochaetota > Spirochaetia > Treponematales > Treponemataceae > Treponema_D. Next base: position 4,110 of record CALELJ010000099.1, read on the forward strand.
TTTCATTCCGCACATACCGGAAAATTCCTTTGAAGTACTGCTTGCCGGCGAGTACGCAGACAAAACAAGTTCACCCCAGGCAATAAGTTTTTTCCACAACGGACGTCAGTTCTCTTTTTTACCCCAGGAAAAACTAAGCCCTTCACAGCGGTCCTACTTTCTGAATCCGGGAATGAGCATGCCCCTTGAGCAGAGCGTCCTTACTTCCGCCTACGGAATGAGGATAAGCCCCATAAGCGGCAAATGGAAAATGCACAGGGGAATAGATCTTGCGGCCCCAACAGGTTCAAGGATTCTTGCCTGCAGGGAAGGTTTCGTCAAGCATGCGGTGCGGGGAAATCCGGTCTATGGAAACTATGTCGTCCTGCGCCACCCCAACGGAATGGAAAGCCTTTATGCCCACATGGACACCATCAGCGTTGAAAAAAGCGGAAAGGTTGCAACGGGCCAAAGCATCGGAACTGTTGGAATGACAGGCCAGACGACAGGCCCCCATCTTCATTTTGAAATCAGCCAGAACGGCTCTTCCCTCAATCCTGAAAATTACCTTAAAAATTAAGGCAAAAACAGAATTTTCGGCTTCTTCCACTATTTTTTGAATTTGCAGGTTTTAAACTAGTCTTTACGGTATTTTACTATTATACTCATATTATGCTTGCATTGCGTGCATTCCGTAATTTTTCAAGAAACCTCATCCTTTATGGAACCATGGTCCTGGCTTTTTCCGCAGCCGCAGAAACCTTCAGAACCCATGCCCTTGGCGTGATTCAGCTTGAAGGTCCCTTCGACAAAAAAGCCACGGAGATTTCGGTAAATGACAGCGTTGCGATACAGCTTCCAAAAGACACCACATTCATTCAGGGCGTCGAGATAAACATCAAGGTTCCCAAGGAAGTAGCGGAATGGAGGGACAGCGTCGCATGGTCCTTGTATTCCTCGGTGACTCCAAAACCTTCCGCAGAAAGAATCGACTACAGCGGAATCCGTGCAGAAACCGGAACTTTCGACAGCTTGAGCCTGAACCTGCTTGTTCCCCTGGAAAAAAAGAATTCAATAAGGAAAGACGCCTATTCAAGGCTGGTGGAATTCATACCGGAAAAAAAAGACGGAATGATTTTCCTGAGGTTCCAGCTTGTAATGAAGGGTGTAAGTGATTCCCTCATGAATTCACATTTTGTAGTCCAGGCAAAGCCAATTCTCATAGACAAAGGCACCATTTCACTTAAGGCCATGACACCGGAGGGACGGCAGGCGGAACAATACACTGTCTTCATAGACGGTAAACAGGTTGAGATGGGAAAAGACGGACTTCTTGCCGATACCGGAACCCACAACATCAGCATTGTAAGCAACAGCTACCGCAACGAGCTGCGGACCATTACAGTAGAACAGGCAAAGAACACGGAAGTTGAAATCCTTTTCCATGACATAAAGCCTGTAATCCGTCTTGCAGCTCCGGAAAAGACAAAGATTGTTTTTGACGAAACAGAATACACAGCTCCCGTGGAACCGTTCATAACGACCCAGGGTGACCATACAGTCAAGTTCATCATCGGTGATTATGAGATCGTACGTACAGTAACGGTATCCGACGGCCGAAGCTACAACATTGCTGTCAACATTGACGTTCTTGTCAATGAAGTTGAAGAGTAATACTTCTGAGATTACTTAAACTAATTGGAAAAAAATCTTCAAAAACCATTCAAGATTTTCGGAGGTGGGGCCGATATATAATGTACCGGGTGTTCAATTTTATCCCCTCCCACCCATTGACGCCCGGTTGTCAGTAATGGCATGGCCGGCGTAAAAGCCGGTCTTTTTTTTTTGTAGTAATCTTCAAAAACAGACTCTCGTCAAGAACCATGTCCTGCTCCGACTTTTCGGGCCAATGGCATAGGACTCTCTACGTTCGCCGCCCTCAGGGTCTACGCATGCCACGAACCTTGACTACGTCTGTTTTTGAGCCTTGTGTAGAAACACGACCGGCTTTTACTTGGCTAAAGGAAATCCGCAACTTTCCACTTTCAACTTTCCCCTTTTTGTCTTATACTGTTTCTATAAGCTGTAACATCAGGAGGATTCAATGGCGGAAAACAACAGCAAACCTACACCGGAAGAAGAAATAAAGGAAATCTGCAATTTGATTGTAAAAAGCCAGGATCCTGACCTTGTGTTTGATTTTTTTGGCTGCCTTTTCACAAAATCTGAAATGAGCGATTTTTCAAAACGATGGAGCCTGGTAAAGGAACTCCGCGCAGGAACAACTCAGCGGGAAATCGCAAAAAAATACAACATATCACTTTGCAACATAACCCGCGGAAGCCGGGAGTTGAAAAAAGAAGATTCAGCCTTTCATAAGATGCTTGCCCTTCTGGACGGAACGGAATAAAAAAAAGCAGCCGGCCTTAGCCGACTGCTTTGCAAAAACACTGTTTATCCAATAAAAGAATTACTTGTTTCTGTTTACGATGCGGCTTTCGTACTTGCCTGTAGCGATGTCAATGTAACGCACGAAAAGAGAAAC
>CALELJ010000100.1 GCA_937902445.1 uncultured Treponema sp.
GGATATCCGTCAAACGACGTGGAAGTTGAAGGCGAGGACGGAAGCCTTTTCATCCGCGGTATCGTTACTGATGATGATGGTCCTGTAAGTGTTACATATAAGCTTGATGATGGCGAAGAGACGACAATGGATTGTCTTGGAGTTTTCTATGCTCCTATTTCAGCAACCCTTGCCGACGGAAACCATACAATCAAGGCATACGGAACTGACAGGTTCGGCGTAAAGGGCAATACTACAGTTACTACATTCAAGTCAAAGGGTGTTGCTCCAACATACGGAACTCCAGCCTACAAGTCATCAGGCAAGAGCGTTGAATTTACAGACGGTCTTACTGTCAATCCGGAATCAGACGGAACTTATGAAATTCCTGTAAATTCAACATGCGGTCTTTCTGCAGTTACATATAAGATCAAGTGGGGAAAGAACGGAGAAATCGAAGGAAGCGTAAACCTCAAGGGCGGCGAAAAGACAGCCTCGGTTTCAGTTCCGCTTTCAGGTGACAGCCTTCCATGGGGCGTTGCAAAGATCAATATAAAGGCAACTGACATCTATGGCCGTGATTCTGAATACAATTCAGTTGTAAAGGTTCGTGACCTTACAAAGATGTGGACCGACACTCCAGGTGTTTATTTCACAGACTCTACAGTTTCAGACGACGGAACTGTTCTCGCCATCAAGGAAAAGCCTCTCACAGGTTATTTTGCCGGCGGAAAGATTTCTTCAGTTTCTCTCAGTCCTGCACAGAAAGGAGTTGAGGCAACATTCAAGGGCAACGTAATCACACTTACATCAGAAGTTGACTCGTCGGAATTCAAGGTTCTTGTTACTGACGCTTCCGGGGCCGTATATACTTCAAGGGCCCTCAATTTCAAGGCACCGTCGGACAAGCTTGTCCTTACCCTTGATGACACCCAGACATACAACGCAGACCGCGGTATTCCGTTTGAATTTGAAACACCATCTTCAAAACTCAACATTTCAGGTAAGGTGACTGTACCTCAGGCAAAACTCCGCTACAGAATTCTTTCTGTAAAGGCAGACATGAAGGATGATGTTCTTCTTGTTGGATCGGAGCGTGCCGCAGACACAGACTTTGCCGACATTGAAGTTTCAAAGAGAGGTACATGGTCCATCTCAAATCTCGGTTTTGATTCTTTCAGCGACGGAATCGCAGTTGTTGAAATCGTAGCCCAGACTGCAGACGGACAGGAAGCAGCACAGGCAGTCTTTGTAAGAAAGATTCCTTATGCTCCATCTGAACCTGTCCTTGACGCAAAGGGAAAGGCCCTTACAAAGGCAAATCCAAAACTCTACTGGCTCTCAGGCCGCGACAACTACGGTGTCTGCGTATACCAGGGAACAGTCGACAATGCATTCAAATACGTAAGAAAGGAAAACCTTCGCAGTGATGAACCTGCAATCACTTTTGCCGTAAGCACAACAGACACACCAAAGCCTGTAAAGTATTCGGCACCAAACCTCAATGTCCAGGCAGAAAGCAATATTGCAATCGAAATCACTACTGTAAATGACGAAGCATACAAGAGCGGTATGGACGTTCAGCTCAACAGGACAATGGCAAAGGATGAAACTCATTTTGCCGTAGTAACTGTAAAATCAAACAGCGAAGTAAAATCAGTTTCATACAAGATCGACGGTGTGGCAGCTCCAGGCGGAAACGCATCACAGAGCGGAAATGCCGCAGCAACACTTGTTTCAACTGATCCTGAAACTTTTGAAAATACATACACAGCATCGATTCCACTGGCAAATCTTCCTGCACGCATCACAAACATTTCAGTGACTGCGGAAACAAAGGGAAAGAAGGCCGTATGCAACGGAACTTTCAATGTTGTAAGACAGCATGATGTAATAGACAATGAACCTGCAATCTACTGGCAGTCTGAAGGTCTCACACATTATGATGACAGCCTCAAGGCATACGTCCTCAACAATGGATCTGCACTTCTTGGATTCTGCAACGTTCCTGGTCCTGTAACTGCAAGAGTACGCGGCGACACACCTGGAATCAACGTAAAGGCAGAAGGCAACGTAATCAGGGTAACAGCAACAAGCGACGGAACATTCCGTGGCGTAAGCATCCGTGTTACCGGTGAAGACGGCGGTTCATACCTTGCACCGGACGTAAATCTTGTCGTTGATACTGCAAATCCTGCAATCAACCTTACAAGTCCTAAGAACATGGTATTCGTAAAGGATTCATTTGTTCTTTCAGGACAGGCAACTGATGGCAACGGAATCGCAAAGATGGAATATTCCATCATGGACGAGAAGGCAGATATCCGTGACAAGAATGGAGAAGTGACACAGTCAGGAAAAGCTGAATGGAAGAGTGTCGCATTCACCAAGGCTGGAGAATTCTGGCTCAATGTTCCTCTCAAGGATGTTGAGGATGGATATGTTCCTGTGTCATTGCGCGTCGTTGATACAGTCGGCAAGGTAACCTATGCAAATACTGTAGTACACAAGGATACAACTCCTCCTGATGTTCAGGTAATTCTTCCTGATGCAGAAAGCGTAGTCAACGGTGAAAACACAATCGTATTCTCTGTAAAGGATGCCGGAAGAACATCCAAGATTACATACACAAGCGCAAGCGGAAGAACAGTTCTCCCATATGATATTTACGTACATCCGGGTGATGTTCCTGTAAAGAAGGTAACTAACGAAGACGGTGAAGAAGTAGAAGTTTCTGAAAGATTCGATCCTCTCAGAACAATGAACTACAATCTTCCAAATATGAGGGTCGGTACAGCTGATGCTCCTATCGACAACAAGATGTCGTTTACATTTACAGATGAAATCGGCAATACAACAACAATCAAGAACTGGGACTTCAAGGTAGATGAAGAAAGCAACAAGCCTGTTACAGAAATCCACCTTCCAGAGGAAATGCAGGTAGTTACAACTGACTTCGTTATTTCCGGCGTTGTATACGATGATGATGGAAAGTGTAAGATCTTCTATAAGATTGACAACGACGAATACAAGCAGTATATCGCAGAAGACGGAAGCGAATACTCATCAAGCTTCAAGTTTGATATTCCTCTTCTTTCTCTCAAGGACAACGAGCACACAATCACAGCCTATGCCATCGACGTAAACGGTGTAAGAGGCGACGACGTAAAGCGTGTGTTCCGCGTATCCCTTGAAGAGCCAAAGGGCGCAATGACATCTCCTGAAATTGAAAAGACGGTAAAGGATACTGTCACACTCAAGGGATGGGCAAGCGACAAGAACGGAATCAGCCTTGTTCAGATTTCTGTTGATAACGGTGCAACATACAACGACGCACAGGGAACAACAGAATGGTCATACACATTCAACACAAATGTTATCCAGGACGGAACACACGTAGTATTCATCCGCATCTACGACGGTTATGGAATCACTGCGCTCTATTCTTCTTTGATCAACATCGATAACACTGCTCCTGATTTGAGGCTTGAACTTCCTCTTGATGACTCTAAGATCTCAAGAAGAATCTTCCTTTCAGGACAGACAACAGATAACATCAAGCTTACAAACCTCTTCCTTACAATCCGCAGTCTCGAAGGAAAAGCAATTCCAGACCGCCTTGCAAAGAGAGAACTTGTTCCTGATGAGATCATCACACAGGTAATCGATGTAGCCGAGCTCAACAACGGCTTCTATAACATTGAACTTACAGGTACAGATGCTGCCGGAAACATTACCCGTGTAAGCCGCAACATCGAGCTTGACAAGACAAGACCACTGTCAAAGGTTGACGTTCTCTATCCTCTCAACGGTGAACACTGTAAGGGACAGTTCAACATCTACGGAAGTACTTATTCAGAAAAGGACGATCCTATTGAATACGTAGACCTTTACATCGACCGCCGCAAGATGGAAGAACTTGGCAGTGCTCCGGTAACAAAGTCAGGTTACTACAAGTTCAGCCTTGACCACCATATTCCTGCAAAGCTCATTGAAGGAAAGGATGCAAACGGAAATCCAATCAGTTATGCACAGGGTGAAGGTTTTGACCTTTCAGAAGGAAAGCACTCGTTCCAGACAATTGCCGTAACAAAGAGCGGTAAGCGTGTTCTTTCAAATGAACAGACATTCATCTACAAGGCAACAGGTGCATGGGTTACTCTTGAAACATTCACTTACGGTGACTTCGCAAGAAACAGACCTCTCCTTGAAGGTAATGCCGGCTACATCCTCACAGAAGAAGAAAAGGCAGAACTCAAGGACAAGACAATTCCATCTGACCGCAGACGTGAACTTGAAAATAGAAAGGTTAAGAGAATCTACATCAGCTTCGACAACGGCAAGACATACGAACCTGTTGCTGCTGAAGGAAAGACTCACTGGACATACAGGGTTGAAAACCTTGATATTCCTGCCGGATTCCACTTCATGCTCATAAAGGCAGAAATGGGCAACGGCGAAAAGGCAATCACAAGAACTATTGTTCAGGTTGACAGAACAAACCCTTCTGTAACATTGATTTCACCGGGTGAAGGCGGAAGATACAACCAGGAACTCCTCTTCAACGGACTTTCAAGTGATGACATCGATCTTAACGATGTAACTCTCACAATGCGTAAGGGTGACAAGGCCTCATACGAGATTCCAAAGTTCATCCAGGGACTTTACTTTGATGCTTCAGTCTGGGGTGCAACACTCTACAACGTTGGTGTCGGACTCACAGCCTTCGACGGTGCCGTTAAGGTTCAGGCAAACTTTGGTCAGTTTACACAGGAACAGCGTGACAACGTATCAAAACTCCTTGGTGCAGATCTTACAGGCATGCGCTTTGGTGGAAATGTATTCGGTGGAAAGATCATTGCCCAGCTTGCCTATATTCCGTTCAGATACTTCCTTGGACGTGACTGGGACTGGCTGTCTGCAACAGTTGCCATCGGTGCAAACTTCTCGTACTTCACTGACTCAGGTGCTTCTGTAACAACAGGAGAAAAGGTTGCACAGGTTCTTTCGGCTGCCCTCATGCAGGTTGAATTCCCTCGTGTGACATTCGATAACCTTAAGTACTTCAAGACCTGGTCTATGTACTTTGAACCACAGGTTTGGTTCATTCCATCTGACGTTGGTGGAGAAGACGCCAAGAAATATGTATTCACATGGTCTCTTGGTATCAGAACATGTCTCTTCTAAAATAGACGGGATATACTGAATGAAAACCAGCGGGTTGTCCGGAAAACCGGATGACCCGTTTTTTTTTGAGCATCCCCGTATCCGCGCCCCAACAGGCAATATTATTAAAATTTTTCAAGGTTTACCGCTAAAAAATTTGACACGTGTAAACTTATGCCGTAAAATAAAAAAAGAGAATCTCCAATTTCTCCATTAAATCAAAAAAGTGAAATATAAACAAAAAATTTACTGGGAAAATGATTTACATGTGTCGATATTGGGATTGAGAGTTTTTGTTTTTCTTCTTCATTCAGCAACTGATCAGATATAGGCACGTTTGTAGGAGCTTTATTATGAACAGAAATGTTTTCAAAACTCTTGGTGCAAAAGCAATTGCTTTTATTTCTATTGTAGCGATTCCTTTGATTTCAACTCTGTCCTGTACCATTGGTCTTGGAGAGGCCGTCGACGTTTCCGCCCCGACCCTTTCCATTTCATATCCGCCATCTGGTGCCATCATCAGGGAAAGTTTTTTCCTCACTGGTGACTGTAACGATGACGGTGTTGTTGCAAAAGTCCATGTCGATGTGAAAAACAACAGCAACCCGGGTACCATCGTTTATTCCGGTGATGCAAGAATCGACGGAAAAACATGGATCATCGAGCTCAATACTTTCAATTCAAGTGCCTATGAATCCACCAACGGCTGGCAGTATCCAGACGGAACCTATGAAGTCGATGTAGTTGCGACTGACGCCTCGGGTAAAAGCAGTGGTGTCGCATCCCGAACTTTTGACATTGACAACACGGCACCTTTCTTTATCATTCAGAAACCTGGTGTGACTGTAGCCTCAGGTAAATCAGCTTCTCCATACGGAACTACCTTCAGCATCAATGGTACCATTGCGGATCTTCATGAAATTACCCGCATGGCTCTTGATGTCTATAATAAAGACGGAACCAGAAAAATCGCCTCGTCGGAAAATTTCTACCAGGACTATGTTCCAACAGCAGGCGGAACTTCACTTGATTTTGCAAAATCGGACAACGACGGTTCTTCGGACTACAGCCGCTATGTAACCCTTTACTGTGACGGGGAAAGCGACAAATCCCTTGAAGGCAAATCAGAAACAAAATACTACAGCTGTACCGTTACTTTGAACGACGCCGCAAAAGTCTACAGGAATCCAGGTGATTCCGGCGAAGGAAACGGAAACTCCACAACTGAAGTCTATCTTTATGATGATGTATATCAGAGCTATCTGAGCAGCACGAGAGGACTTGGTCTTTCAGCTTCTTCACTCATGAATATTTCCAACGGAACTGAAACCAACGGTTCCCTGGACAAGGCAGGCCTCAGGTCAAAGGCAGTGAACACCGCAAGCTTTGAGGAAAAAGACAACCGCCTTGCATTCTCCCTCAATCCGGCCGCAAACCCAACATACGTCGTAAGCGGACTTTCAATTTTCACTGAGGAAAAGGGTGAGTACAAGACACCTGACTCAAATCTTGTTGCAAATACATCAAACGTAACTGTCTCAGTATCCGCAGGTCTCAACAATACGGCTGTAAAACCTGAATCGATCCACCTGTGGCTTCTTGAATATCCTTCATATAGCTCTACGGAAGACAGAAACAGCAATGATTCCCAGGCAAAATTCACAAGGGATAGTTTCGTAAAGAAATTCGCAAGGGAAATCGTTGAATCAAGACGGAACAAACTTGAAAATGATCCTGAATACACAAGCGAGATTTTCGTAAATGAAGTAATCGAAAAAGCAAAGAGCAACCTCAATGTAGATGTATGGTGCGTAAAGGACAATTCTGATTCAAATGCATCATCAGGTACAATGCTTACAGTTGCCTTCCAGATGCCTTCTGTAATCAAGCTGGATAAATATTATCTCATCGTTGCAACTGGTGCTGACCTTGACGGTCTTGAGTTCAGTCAGGATGCCCTCTTCGGTTTCCGCGGAACAGGTACAGGAAAACTTCCTTCAATAAAGATTACGGAACCTGTAAATCTTTCCCTCAAGGCAACATCCCAGGCAAAGAATGACACCAACAATGGACTTACATTCAGTGGTACTGCAGAAAACGGAGACACGGAAGTTGACCGCATCGTAGTCAGCATCAATGTAACCAACGAAGAAACAAACAGCCTTGTTGGAACAATTGCAGGTGTAATTCCACAGAGTGCCATGACACCTGAAGCTCCGGATGAAAACGGAACTGTTCATTCATACAGATGGTCATTCTCTCCATCGGAAAGCAATTTCTCACAGTCAGGCTACGCAGGCGCAAAATGTGAACCTGGTGACGGAAAGGCTTATCTCTACGAGGCAACTTTCAAGGTATATGACAAGGGTGGACAGGAATCAAGCGTAAACAACGCCGTTCACATTGATACTGTCAGACCTGTAGTAAACATCACAAGCATCACTCCTGTAATTTCCGATTACGCAAATGACAGAGGCCGTTCTTTTGTCAACGGCGACATAACCATCAAGGGAAACGTTGAGGAAACAAACCTTACAAGTGTTGTTGCAAAGCTGTATGTCGAAGGAAACCTTGCTGATGTGAAGCAGTCTTCCGGAGATCTTGGAAAGGCGTTCAGCTTCAGCATTCCTGGTACAAGCGTTACCGGAACAGCCATCCCGCCATTCAACACAAAGAGAATCGTTGAAAATTACAGGGACGAAGACGCCAAGAATATGGTCATCGTCATCACGGCTACAGACGCAGTAGGAAATGTTGGAGAAACAACATCCACAGTCTACAACCACAGCGTTCTCGGCAGGGCAGAAGGTGAGCCTATCACCGTCAACCAGCTTACTGACAAGCCTGTCATCAAACCGACAAACTTTGAGAAAATCGGTGAGGCAGAAGAAATAAAGGCCGGAAAAAATCTCTTTGGAATCAGCACAAACAACCAGATGAAATTCACTGTTGAAGATGATGATGGTCCTGTAACAAGCGATATGATCAGGGCCTGGGCATTTGAGGCAGGCAAGGCTGAAACTGAGGAAAACAAAAAGAACATAACCATAAGTGGAAATGCCATAGATCTTTCTTCACTTGCTGATGAAGGCAAGTACAGGGTCTACATCTGGGCAAGGGACAAGAATTTTGTCGATGAATCCACTACAAAAAATAATTTCACTGTTGATAATTACAGAATTGCCCTTACTGCGGGAGCTCCAAAGATTTCCTTTGCGGGATCTACAGGTGCCTGCAAGGACGGTGATACTGTCCATGTTAAAGGTACACTCACAAACCTTTCAAAGTCACCGGTTACTGTAAAAGTTAAGCGCCAGAAGGCCGACGGAACTTACGAGTATCTTAAGGACGAAAGCGGAAGTGTAAAAGATTTCACAGTCTCAGGAAAGACAGCCGAAGGTGTTGCCGGTACAGTAACCTTCGAAGAAGACATCGCGGCCGCCGCAACAACACCGGGTGCAGAAAGAGAATCTGTTTCCGTAGTCTATTCTGTTGAGGACGAATACGGCCAGACCGAATCGGACAAGTTCACATACGTTGTGGACAACAAGGCACCTTCACTCAACGTGACAGCTGTCACACCTGAGGTTGCAAATGCCTCGGGCAGACCTTTTGTCAATGGAATCATCAATGTCACATTCAATGCAAGCGACAACTACGATCTTGATGAAGTCAGATATGAAGTCTACAGCTCGGCTGAAGACACAGCAATGACTTTGGAGACAGAAGACGGAGCTGTAAAGTTTGACGCCGACGGTAATGTCACTGTAACCAACGGCGAAAAAGTTGCCGGATGTACAGGTCTGTTTGATGACAGCCATACAATCGTCGCATGCAATAAATTCGGCGGAACTTTTGAAATCGATACAAGAAAAGTATCAAACGATGATACAAAAAAGAATATTCTCATTGTAATGACCGCAAAGGACAAGGCGGGCAACAGGTACTGTGTAAATCCTGACAAAAACCTTGGCTACATTGTTGATCAGACTACGGATAGACCAAATGTTTCACCGTCAAATTTTGTTTTGTGCGGAAATAATGAAATCGTTTCAGGCAAGAACCTCTTTGGACTTACAAGCAACAATATTCTTCTTGGCGGACTTTCAGATGATGACGGATTGAAGGAAGCCACTGCATATTATAGAAAAGCATCATCATATGATGCTGACGGCACTGCTGTTTTCAGCGGAGACTTTATTTCAGTGGCTCTTGCGATTTCCGGGGAACAGCCTACAAGCATGAATCTTTCCCAGAAACTTCCTGAGGCAGAAGGAAAGTATGAAATCTATTTTGTTGTAAAGGATAAATTCTACGTTGATTCATCGACTCCATACAACATTGCTGAAAGCCAGCATTATTTTGTTGGTGTTTCAGGCGGATCTCCAACCATTTCAATTGTAACTCCTCCAAACAATTCATATACGAGAAGCTACACTAATAATGGTGGAAAACTTTCAGTTTCAGGAAAGGCCCTCAACTTCAACGGTACTTCTAAAACAGTCATCAAGAGTGTTGTACGTACGAAAGGTTCTGATCATGCAGATACAGTTAGTGGCGTTGAAAAGGCCGATGCAGAAAAATTTATCTATAATGCCGACGGATCTTTCACGGAGACAATCTATCCTGTAGCCGAAACGGAAGCTGTGAAAGAAAAGACTGTGGAATATACGGTTACCGACATCTTTGATCAGAAGGCATCTGCAAGCATTACATACAAGCTTGATAATACAAAGCCGGAAATAAAAACTGCCGGTGACCTTGCCTCTGCTTCTGATGGCGATCTTAAAATCGGAGGCAGCTATTTCGTTGCAGAAACAAAATGGTACAAGGG
>CALELJ010000101.1 GCA_937902445.1 uncultured Treponema sp.
TACTGCGTGTTCAGCACCACCAACGTAAAGATCAACAGGCATCCAGTAGTTTTCTGTTTCCTTTGAACAGAAAGCATCGTTGTTTTTAGGATCAAGATAGCGCAGGTAATACCAGCATGAACCGCCCCACTGAGGCATTGTGTTTGTCTCGCGCTTTGCATCCTTTCCGCACTTAGGGCACTTGCAGTTAACCCAGGAGTCGATGGCTGCAAGAGGAGATTCACCTGTACCTGTAGGCTGGTAAGACTTAACATCAGGAAGCTTAACAGGAAGTTCGCTTTCAGGAACTGCAACAGTTCCGCAGCAAGGGCAGTGTACCAGAGGAATTGGTTCACCCCAGTAGCGCTGTCGGCTGAAGATCCAGTCGCGGAGCTTGTAGTTTACAGTTGCCTTACCGATTTTCTTTTCTTCAAGGAATTCAATCATCTTTGCGATGGCATCCTTTTTGTTGAGGCCGTCTACGAATCCTGAATTGACGTGGATTCCGTCCTGTGTCCAAGCCTGTGTCTGAACATCAACTTCGCTCTTGAGTACTTCGATGATTGGAAGATCGAACTTCTTTGCAAATTCCCAGTCGCGGTCATCGTGTGCAGGAACAGCCATGATTGCACCAGTTCCGTATGAAATGAGAACATAGTCAGCAACCCAGATAGGAATTTTCTTTCCATTGACAGGGTTGATTGCATAGCTGCCGGAGAAAACACCGGTCTTGTCTTTTGCAAGGTCAGTGCGCTGAAGATCAGATTTCTTTGCAGCTTCTTCAATGTATTTTTCAACTGCATCTTTCTGTTCAGCTGTTGTAATTTTCTTTACTGCAGGATGCTCCGGAGCAACAACCATATAAGTTGCACCGTAAAGTGTGTCACAGCGTGTTGTGTATACTGTAAGCTTTTCACCTGCGTGTCCATCGATCTCAAAATCAACTTCCGCACCGAAGGACTTTCCAATCCAGTTGCGCTGCATAGCTTTTACGCTGTCTGGCCAGTCAAGAGTATCAAGGTCTTCAAGGAGGCGTTCTGCATATTCTGTAATTTTCAAAATCCACTGGCGGATTGTCTTGTGTGTAACGACAGCACCACAGCGTTCGCACTTTCCTTCCTTTACTTCTTCGTTTGCAAGACCTGTAAGACAAGAAGGACACCAGTTGATTGGAGTTTCAGCTTCGTAGGCAAGTCCCTTTTCATAGAGCTTGAGGAAAATCCACTGAGTCCATTTGTAGTAGTCTGGTTCACATGTAGAAACGCAGCGATCCCAGTCATAAGAGAAACCGAGGGCCTTGATCTGGCGTGTAAAGTTTTCAATGTTTGCGTTTGTCGTGATTGAAGGATGTGTACCTGTCTTGATGGCATAGTTTTCTGCAGGAAGACCGAATGCATCGTATCCCATCGGATGAAGAACATTGTATCCGTTCATGCGAAGGTAGCGGCAGTAAATGTCTGTTGCTGTGTATCCTTCCGGATGTCCAACATGGAGGCCTGCTCCTGATGGATAAGGGAACATGTCAAGAACATAGCGGCGCTTGTCTGCCGAAAATTTTTCATCTTCTGTTACACGGAATGTCTTGTTCTTATCCCAGTAATTCTGCCATTTTGGCTCGATGTTTTTGAATGGGTATGCCATATATAACTCCTATTATGAATCTCTGGCCGTTTCATTACTATCACGTCATGGAGGGCGTGGCAGCATTATAAGAAATTTTTATGCGCAATATTATAGTAGATTGTTAAAAGATTGTGAAGTTTGTATCTGGGAGTGCAATGGTGTTCCGGCCAATGGCCGTCGGCTGTTCCGCCCTTCGCTGACGCTCACCGTCCTCGTCGCAAAGCTCCTGCGGTCGGCAAGGGGCTCCATAGCCTAACACTTAAAGCTGCTAAAACAACCTCAAGTCAAAGGGGCATTCCACAACGGTCCTGATTCTAAGATGCTGAAAGTCAGGGTGTTCCGGGTTCAGTATGATGTTGAAGTCCCTGTTGTATTCTGACGGAAGGATCACTGACGGAACTTTTATGGCGACTGAACTCCTGGATTTAAGCCACGAAGTTCCGGCTCGGCAAGATTCTTCATTTTCTTTTACTGTAGTGAATTCATCTGGAATGAGGCTGTCTGGAATTTCCATCTCTGCAAAAAACATGTTGGACGGAATTACCGATTTGTCGCAGTGGACAAGAGTTTCGCACATGCAAAGACTTAGGGAAGATGAAGTGTATAAGGCACTGTATCCTTTTTCGTTCCATCGTCCGCCATACAGCCTTGCTCCGTAACCAGAGAGATCTTCAATGAAAGCTTTTTTTGCGATTCTATAAAGAAGCATCAGGAATAGATTCCGTGCTCGATGCGGCCAAGAATGTCCAGTGCAAGTTCCGCGCTGAATCTGTTGGAGGTTGCTTCCAGAGGCGTTTTGTTTCCAAGGGCAGCAAGGGGCGTTTTAAGCCATCTGTGGGCAATTTCTTCCGACTCAAAGACTTCAACGGCACGTCCGTAGGTTCTCATGATTGAAATAAGAACTTCGGAAACAGGAGCTGGCAAAAGCTGATCCGGCTTCATTCTTGAAATTGTACGCTGGCTTATGCCTGATGTGGCGGCCAGTTCCTTTTCGGAAATCATGGCAATGTCCTGCGCAATCTCAGAAAACTGCCTGCGCTGCAAGCCTTTGCTTAAAAGAGAAGAACATTTGTCAGTGGAGTAATAACTCAACAATATATATGCCATATGACTATATTTTAATGGACAGATGGCTATGGGTCAAGATGAAAATTATTTTATGTCCATATTCTCTATAATTCTGCGGTTTCTTCTTCATTCAAAATTTTTGTATCTACCAGTTTCCAGATTGCGGTGAATATTCCACGGGGCTGCCGGGTAAGGTAGGCTATGTCTGCGCTGTGAATTCTATAATACTTGGACATTTTTACACTCCAGTCAAATTTAGTAGCAGAGTGCTCACATTAAAACAATTGAACATGTAATGCGGGTTTATTTTTATGCTGTTTCCCAGTATATATATTTTGGAAATATTCATTTAAGGGGAACAGTTATGAGAAGAAAAGACAGGGAAGTTACCGATTTTAAGAAAATTGTGGAAATGATTGATCATTGCGAAGTAATTCGCCTGGGGCTTATTGATGAAAGTGACGGAGATTTTCCGTATATTGTTCCAGTAAACTTTTCTTATGAAGCAGATGAATCTACCGGAAACATTTGCTTTTATATTCATGGTGCGATGGCCGGCCGCAAGTATGAACTTTTGAAGAAAAACTGCAGATGTTCCTTTGAAATGGACAGGCAGCTAAAAATTGATTATTTGTACGACTGCCATGATATTACAACCCGCTACGAATGTGTAATGGGCACTGCAGTGGTGGAAGAAATTCCAGATGCAGATAAGGAAAAGGTCATGCAGGAAAAAGTTCTTTCTAGATGGGAAGAGGCAAGAACTTTTCCTTGGGGACGTGAAGCATTAAGCCGCTGTGCCATGTTTAAGCTGACGGTAAAAACAATAACAGGAAAAATGAATCCGCTTAAGGGTGGTGCAGATTTATGACCCCTTGGCGAAAGTAAATGTTTTTCCAGAAGTTGAGGTTCTAGTAACTTTCATCACAATTATTTCTTCTCAATTCTAAAGCAGCGCTCCTACCTGCATTTTTTTTCTAATTATATCTCCAAAAACGTCATTTTTTGTTTTTTTTCGATTATATAAATAGTAACGGTTATGAATTAAAAGGAGGTTTCATGGCAGAAAAAGATATAGCGGAAAAAACTCTGGAAGCCTACAACGATGTCTTTGCCGACATTGTAAACGGCTTGCTCTTTGACGGCAGGGAAGTAGTGAAGGAAGAAGAACTTGAAGCTGAATCGGAGATTTCCATGTATAAAGCGGATGACAGGCTTCACGAACAGGAACGGGATGTTGCAAAATACTGGAAGAATGGTGAAATCAGAATAGCATTGTATGGATTTGAAAATCAGACTTCGATTGATTCTGCGATGCCATTGCGAGTCTTGAGCTATGACGGATCAGCCTACAGAAATCAACTGAACCAGAAAGACAGAAAATTTTTTTATCCTGTAATCACCCTGGTGCTTTATTTTGGTGATGACGAATGGATTAAACCCAAAAATCTTTTAGGGTGCCTCAAGATTCCGGAAGAACTCAAACCTTATGTCCATGACTATAAAATCAACTTGTTTGAAATCAGCAGGCTAACGGAAGACCAGATATCAAAATTTAAAAGTGACTTCAAAATCATCGCCGATTATTTTGTAAAGCGAAGGAAGATACCTGAATATCGTGGTTCAAAAGATACGATAAAGCATGTGGACGAGTTTTTTAAACTCATGAAAATTTTGACAAATGACAATGAAATAGAAACGGTGTATAATGAAAGCATATTCAATGAACAAGGAGGTACTGATATGGCTGGATATTTTACGACTTTGATTAATGAAGGAAAACTAGAGGCAAAGGCTGATCTCATTCAGAAAATGATCAAGAATGGGAATATGTCCATTGAGCAGATTGCCGCCATTCTGGAACTTCCTGTAGAGAAAGTAAAGGAACTATCCCAGATGGAACTTGCATCCGCATAAAAATTATAAATGCTTGGTGAAAGCAAATGGTTTTTAGTTGCTGGGGTTTGCGTAACTTTCTCCCTAGAAATCGCCGTCCATTCTTAGGTTTCAGGTTTCAGAACAAATACTGCTGCCCATCGATCCAGCTGAACTGCAGGGCGTCGCGGATCACGTCGTCGCCTTTAAGTTCCCCAAGCAAAAAAGGGGAAGCAGGATTGTGCTTCTTCATGTTTTCCTTTACAAGGTTAACATCTGTATTTGCGTAACAGTATTTGCAAAGATGACCGCAGGTGTCGTAGGCTCCAATGTCAGACCCCAAAATGCATGCACAGGCACCTTTCCTTTGAGTTCCATTCCCTTTGGGAACGATGATGTGTTTGTGAATCGCAGTTTCAAAAATCTCCTGAGTCATACAACCGGAACAGTCGGCGCCGAATTCTTTAAGTTCAGTTCCTTCAGCACATGGGCGGACAACCATTCCACATTCACCTGCAATCCGGATGCATTCCTTTCCAAGCGCAATTCTATCTTCGTAGGAAACTTCTTTTGCTTCAGTAAAATTTCGTTCAACCTTTTTATAGATGTCGATGAAACTGATGACGCAGGTTTTGGTAAAGCCTGAAAGGTTCCTTGCCATTTTTTCAAATTCAGCAATGTGCCACCCGACGGAATGTTTTTCATCAATAAAAATCGGATCGTACCGCCAGCCTATGGAATCAACGCCCACAATTTTTGAAAGCCGTTTGAAATCTTCCATAACCTGCATCTTGTCTGGAACATTTGGCTCAATGTCTTTTCCGTAAGGCGTGATGGTAACGTACCAGTACTGTCCGAAAGGTTTCAGAAGATCCATGTGTGGAAGCATGGGCCTTGGATTTTTTGTGCAGAAGGCGATAAGGTCCACAACATCAGGAGCAAGGCGGAATCTTGTAACTGCCTGGGGATTATAAGGATTTCTTACAAGCACAAATCCTGCCTTAAGCCGGTTAACAAACCATTGGGAATAAAATGCTGGAATGTCGGTTCTGTTTCCTGTGTGGATGATCATTGCTTTATTATAGCAGAAAATCGCTGAAATCTGGTCATATAAAAATTAAAGAAAATTGGGTATTTTAATAATATCAGACTGAATCTATGATTCCAGCCATGAAAAGTATCAGAATTGCTGCGGCTGTTTTTTTTGCCACCCTTTTGTTGAGTGGATGTTCCAAGAAGAAAGAAAATACCCTTAAGGTTTATTCTATTATACATGAATCAGAAACTGAAGTTATCTGCGACCTCTTTACAAAAAAGACCGGCATTCAGGTTCAGTATCTTCGTGCTTCTACAGGCGAACTTGTAAACCGCCTTATTGCTGAAAAGGACAACCCTCAAGCTGACGTTCTTTTTGGCGGCGCAACTTCCTACCATCTTCTTGCCCGCGATGCCGGTGCCCTTGAATCCTATGTTTCACCGGAAGCTGCAGGTTATCCTGAATATGCTCTTTCTTCAGACGGAACCTATACAGGCTTCTGTGTCTTAACTTTGGGAATCGGTTACAACACAAAAAGATTTGCGGAAAAATTTCCGGGTGTTGAAGTTCCGCTTACATGGGACGATATGCTCAATGAAAAATTCAAAGGCGAGATTGTACTTACAAATCCACAGGCCTCATCTACAGCCTACCTTTTTGTACAGAATCAGCTTCAGCGCCTTGGCATGGAAAAGGGCTGGAATTATCTTTCAACTCTTGCTCCACTTGTAGGCCAGTTTCCTGACAGCGGAAGTGCGCCCGCAAAACTTTTGGGCACGGGAGAATATTCCCTTGGAGTTTCATACCTTCACATGATGGCAAAATACAAGGACCAGGGCTTTGACGTTGGCTATGTTGCTCCTCCTCGTTCCGTTGGTGATGTTGACTGCATTGCAATCACAAAAAATTCTCCACACATGGATGAAGCAAAAAAGTTCGTTGACTTCATTTTAAGTGCGGAAGCCCAGGAAGTATTGAGCGGACTGAACTATACAATTCCTGCAAATCCTAAGGCAAAGCTTAAGGAAGGTTCCATCACTCTGGATAAGATCGATCTCATCGACTACGATTCAAAGGCTGCTGCGGATCAGAAAAAAGAAGTGCTTTCAAGGTGGGCAGAAATAGTTGAATAAAATCAATGCATTAAAGGAAAAAGATATTCTTCTCTGGTTGCTGTGGGCTCTTGTGCTTTTTATTCTTGCAGTTACCATGCTTTTCCCTTTGATGCGGATTTTTGCTGAACTGAAATCTGAATCTTTCGGTTCGGTTTTTGAATCCAGGAAATTTCTTGCAGTCATGGGCAACAGTGCGCGTTCCGCATTCTGGGGAGCGCTGTTTTCCGTTGTTCTTGGCTACGGTTTTGCCTACGCTGTTGTCGTTGCAAAAGTTCCGTTTTCAAAATACTTTGCCATGGTGCCTGTCCTGCATCTCATAACTCCACCTTTTGTGGGAGGACTTTCTTTCATTCTGCTTGCGGGACGTCAGGGTTTCATCACAAAGACAATTCTAGGCCTTGATGTTTCCCTTTATGGATTCTGGGGACTTTTAGTTGCCCAGGTCCTTTGTTTTTTCCCAATCGCATATTTGATCTGCGCCCAGAACCTTGGTTCAATGAACAGCCATTTTACGGAGAGTGCGCTTTCCCTTGGAGCCGGCAGGCTTCGGATTTTTTTCACGGTGACTCTGCCCCTGTCTTTTCCGGGACTCAGCGCAAGTTTTCTTTTCATTCTTGTAAGCATACTGAGCGACTTTGGAAATCCACTGATTGTTGCAGGCCGCTATAAGGTTCTTGCCGTTGAAATCTACACGCAGCTTACAGGCTGGGTTGATTCTTCCGTAAGCGTTGTCCTTGGAATCGTGCTTCTTGTTCCGTCTGTCGTGCTTTTCCTTTTCCAGGCATGGCTTGTAAAAAAATATGCTGTTCAGACTGCGACCGTCGGCGGAAGAATTTCTTCTTCGACACAGATAAAAAGCTCCGCAGCGACAAGAGTTCTTCTTTTTATTTTATGCGGAATTCTTTCCCTCATTGTAATCGCACAGTTTGCATCCATTGTGGCAGGCAGCTTCCAGAAACTCTGGGGGATAAATACAACTTTCACAATGAACCACATCACTTCTGTGGCACGCCATGGAAAGGCTTTGTTCAATTCCATTTCTTATGCCTTGATTGGGGCGGCTTTAAGCACGATCATTGCTTTCCTGGCATCTTTCTTTGTTCACAGGTCTTCTTTTCCGTTGAAGAAAACCATTGATGTGCTGATTCAGATTCCGGCTGCAATTCCAGGAACTTTCCACGGTCTTGCGATTTCTTTGCTTGCCTCGGCCCTCAATTTTCACAACGCAAAAATTCTTGTGATTGCGGCGATTTCCGTAGGCTTCATACCATTTTCCTACAGGATAATTTCATCTTCCATGATGCAGGTAAGGACAACCCTTGATGATGCGGCCCTTTCCCTTGGTAGTACAAGAACAGGAATATGCGGAACCATTATTGCCCCTTTGTGCAGCGAAGGAATTTTGAGCTCTTTTATCTATACTTTGTCCCGAGGAATCGGAACTGTCAGTGCCGTTATTTTTCTTGTGTCTTTTGACACGCCTCTTGCGTCTCTTAAGATCTTAAATCTTGCAGAAGAAGGGGAGTGGGGACAGGCAGCTTCCCTTGCACTTGTTCTTACTTTGATTACCTTTGCCATTTTGCTTTTAGAAAAACTTCTCAAATGGAGGCATCATGAGCACCATTCTTGAATTCAAAAACATTTCTTTCAGTTATGGAAAGACAAAAGTAATAGATGATTTTTCTCTTGCAGTTGAAGAAAAAAGCTTTACCACATTGCTTGGACCATCTGGCTGCGGCAAGACCACTTTGCTTCGCCTTGCATCGGGTTTCATTTCTCCTGATTCTGGAGAAATTCTTGTAAACGGAAACTCTCAGAAAGGCATTGCGCCAAACAAAAGAAATATTGCCTATGTGTTCCAGGATTACGCACTGTTCCCTCACATGACGGTGGAAAAAAATATTCTCTATGGATTGAAGTTAAAAAAAGAAAACAGGGAACTTATGAGGTATAAGCTTGAACAGAAATTAAGGCTCCTTGGTCTTGTAGGCCTTGAAAAAAGATATCCTCATGAACTTTCGGGTGGTCAGCAGCAGCGTGTTGCACTGGCACGTTCCCTTGTGCTGGAACCCCAGATTCTCCTTATGGATGAACCTCTTTCAAGCCTTGATGCAAAGCTTCGATCCCAGCTTAGGGAAGAACTTAAGGAACTTCAGCAGAATGTTGGAATTACAACAATCTATGTTACCCACGATCAGGAAGAAGCCATGGGTTTGAGCGATAAGATTGCAGTTATTGATCATGGAAAGTTGCTGCAGATGGGAAGCGGCAGGGAACTTTATTACTTTCCCAAAACAAAACAGGTGGCAGATTTTACTGGAAGTACAAATTATTTTGGAAATGTAATGGTAAGAAACGAATGGTTCACCCTTGAAAAAAAAGAAGGACTGGAATTCCACGGAACCGTAGTTTCAAAAACCTTCCTTGGGAAAACAACCAGGATCAAGGTAAAGTCTGAGCAGGCTTCCACCGGTATGTTCTGCGCTGACATTGACAATGATGCTG
>CALELJ010000102.1 GCA_937902445.1 uncultured Treponema sp.
GAGATTCAGTTTGGTCCTAATATTAAGGACTGGCCTAAGATGACAGAACTTCCAGAGAATATGGTTCTTCAGGTTGTATCAGAAATACACGATCCAGTAACTACAACTGATGAGCTTATACCTTCAGGTGAGACATCTTCATACAGATCAAATCCTTTAGGTCTTGCAGAGTTCACACTCAGCCGCAAGGACCCGGCATACGTTGGACGCGCAAAGGCAGTCCGCGACAGAGCAGATGATGTAAAGGCTGAAATCACAAAGGTTTGTACAGCACTTAATGTAAAGGAAAGCGATGTTCAGGTTGGTTCTACAATCTACGCCGTAAAGCCAGGTGACGGTTCCGCACGTGAACAGGCAGCATCTTGCCAGAGAGTTCTTGGAGCTTCTGCAAACATTGCATGTGAATATGCAACAAAGCGCTACCGCTCTAACCTTATGAACTGGGGTATGCTCCCATTCCTCTACAAGAGCGGAGACCAGGATGCAACAACAAAGCTTCCATTCGCAAACGGTGACTGGGTTTACATTCCAAACGTAAAGAAGCAGGTTGCAGAAAAGGCAGATTCATACAAGGCCTATGCAGTAAATGCTTCCGGCAAGGTAACGGAATTTGAACTTACAACAGGCGACATGACAGACGATGAACGCAAGATCATCCTTGCTGGCTGTCTCATCAATTTCTATAAGTCATAATAAGATGGCATAAACGGCAGGCCCCTGGATTCTTCCAGGGGCCTCTTTTTTTTTCTATTCAAGAATGAGATCAACAACTTCAGCATCACAGGCTTTCACAAGATCAGCAGGCGCAAGAGTCAACTGAATGCCTCGCTGTCCTCCGCTGATGTTTATTTTTTCCTGCGACATGGCAGACTGGTCTATGAAAGTACGGAACTTTCTTTTCATTCCGACAGGGGAACAGCCGCCACGGATATAGCCCGTCAAGGCAAGAAGCTCTTCCTGCTTTACCGGAGTGACTTCCTTTGCACCGCATGCGTTACGGGCTTTCTTCAAGTTGATTTCATGGACTGCGCTCTGGCAGAAAACAACTATTTCCTTTGTGTCAGTACGGAACACAATGGTCTTAAAAACGCATTCAGGAGCAACTCCAAGTTTTTCGGCCGTGCGTTCAGCAGCACCTTTTGCAAGTTCGTGCTCGCCGTCATCATCATATTCTTTTGCCTCGTATGGAATTTTAAGACCATCGAGGATTCTCATGGCATTTGTCTTTTTCATGGTTTTGATTATACAAAAAAAATGGCTGCCATAAAAGGCAGCCTGTATCAAATGGATTTGTTTTATTTTGCAGCAGAAGAGTTTGTAACGAAAGATCCGTTCTTTGAGAAAAGAGGGATTTCATCAATCTTCTTTTTCCAGTATTCAGCTTCTTTCTTTGTTGTATAAGGGCCAACGCGGACACGATAGTAAAGTGTTCCCTTAGCATCGGTAAATGTAAACACTTCACACTGGATCTTTTTCTGTTCAAGAACTGACCTTGCTTCATCTGCATTCTTTTTTTCACTGTAAGAAGCAGCCTGAACCCAGAATCTGTCAGGGATTCTTTCAACTTTTGCAGGTGCCTTTGCTTCTGTCTTTTTAGCAGCGGGAGCAGCCTTCTTTACAGGAACTGAAGCATTTGCAGAAGTTGCTTTTTCATTCTTTCTTGCGTTGCTTGAAGCAGTTGCCTTTGAAACATCCTTGTATGAGTTTTCAACCAGAACATCAGATACTTCAACATTGCGTCTGACAGTATTTGTTTCTCTGATAGCAACTTCCGCAGCACGGTTCTGTGCCTTTACTGCAGGTTCATCAGCAATTTCCCTTACGTTATTGAGATCAATTGTTGCAGGACCATCTGCACCGATTGAATATACATTTGTATTTCCAGTTGCGATAACTGTCATGTTTTCAATCTGTGTTGTTCCTTCTGCCGGTGCGGCAATTGAAGAAGTGACTGAAGTATCTTCAACTGATTTTGTTTCTTCAACAGGTGCAGCAACTACAGATGAATTTTCCATAAGTTCATCTTTCTTATGCTGGGCAACTTCCGGAGACATCCATACAGTTCCGTTTTCCTTCTGAACCAATGCAGTTGTATCTTTTCTGGCTTCCGGCGCATAAAGAATTACAGCAGCCCCGATAACAACCATCAGGAATATTCCTGCGGCGAGTACAATCCATATTGTTCTTTTCTGTTCCATAAATTATCCCCTGCCGGCTTAGATTTCAAAACAAAACACGCCGGTATCCATACAATAATTATCGGAACTATAAAAATATTATTTAGCAATTAGTTATGACAAATTGAACTTTTTTTTGAAGTCTTTTTTTGCAGCCATAATTGGAAATTCTTATGACTTTCACCCCGGTATTCAAATAGGATGCGTAAAGTTTTTTCTGGCTGCTGAACCTTGCAAGGATTTGTCTGATTTTCATGCCATCCCTTTTTCTTGCACGCCACAGTCTTATGAACCAGGGGCAATCGACAAATACTATGGCATCCATTTTTTTCACAAGAGGAATTTTAAACAGAACCGTAGCGTTGACGATTACATTTTTACCGCTGTTTTCATCAATAAATTTTTCTATGGTGGATGTTATCTCAGGGTAGACTATGGCTTCCTGTCTGGCCACAAGTTCCGGGTTTCCAAAGATGAGAGCTCCAAGATTACGGCGGATGATCCTACCATTTTCATCTGCCAGGGAAATTCCTTTTTTTGCCGCAAGCTCACCAAAAGTCTCAATGATTTTCAAGGCGGAACTATCGACTGCATCATGACCTGCTATGTCTGCGTCTATTGAAACAAAGTTCTTTCCGTCCAGAGACATTCCTTCAATAATGGAAGAAATATAATTCTTGCCTGCGGCCATAGGACCTGTCACACAGATAACCATCAGTGGAATTCTCCCCAGTTCTTTCCGTATTCAATACTAACACGCAAAGGAACATTCAGATGGAAAGCATTTTCCATTTCACTTCGGATAAGTTCCACTGCTTTTTTGATTTCATCAGCGTCATCCGTGCATTCGAAAATCAGTTCATCATGAACCTGGAGAAGCATCTTCAGGGGGCTTCCTGTTCCATCAATTTTTTCCGCTACATTGATCATGGCTGTTTTTACGATATCCGCTGCACTGCCTTGAATCGGAGTATTTATGGCAATTCTCTCCGCAGCCTGGGAAACCATTTTATTAGAGGACCGGATTTCAGGAATATATCGACGTCTTCCCGTAATGGTCTCAACATATCCATTGGCCTTTGCATTTTCCTTCGTGTCATCGAGGAATTTCTTGACGTCTGAATATGTGGCAAAATACTGTTCTATAAAATTCTTTGCTTCGGTACGGCTGATGTCAAGTTCATTGGCCAGACGGAATGCACTCATGCCATACATGACGCCAAAGTTTACAGTCTTTGCAAAACGTCTTTCATCTGCAGTAACTTCTTCCGGCTTCTTGTTGAAAACCAGGGCTGCTGTTGATTTGTGGACATCAATGCCATTTATAAATGCGGAACTCAAATTCCTGTCGCCACTCAAATGTGCAAGAACGACAAGTTCAATCTGACTGTAGTCTGCGGAAATCAAAACTTTTCCAGGAAGTGCGGTAAATGCAGTTCTGATTCTTCTTCCGGCATCATCACGGACAGGAATGTTCTGCAGGTTAGGATCACGGCTTGAAAGGCGTCCTGTGGCAGTTCCGGTCTGCATAAAGGATGTATGGATGCGGTCTTCCTTATCTGCTAGAAGCGGAAGGGCCTCGACGTAAGTTGACTGAAGCTTTGTATAAGATCGGTAATCAAGAATCGCCTTAGGAAGCGGATCATCGGTGCTTTCAGCAATTTCCTCAAGAACAGCTGTGTCGGTGCTGTACCCTGTCTTTGTTTTCTTTGCGGTCTTGAATCCCTTTTCCTCAAAGAGAACTGTCTGCAACTGCCTGGTGGAAGCAATATTGAATTCATGTCCTGCAAGACCATGAATTTCCTTTTCTTTTTCTTCTATTAATTTTGCAAGCTCAACGCTGTAACTGTTGAGAGCTTTTTTATCAAGATGGATTCCCTGAAGTTCCATGGAAACAAGAATCGGAAGAATTTTCATTTCCATATCGTAAAGCCCCTCAAGTTTTCGTTCCGCAAGCTGAGGCTTGAAAAGTTCATAAAGCTGCAATGTAAAATCGCTGTCCTCGGCACCGTAGTCTGCAGCCTGCTCAAGGGGAACGTCGGCAAAGGTCTGTCCTTTTTTTACAAGATCCTTGAACTCAATTCCCTTAAGGCCAAGTTTTGTTTCACCAAGATATTCAAGACTGAATGGAGACTTCCCCAGTGCACTTGGATTCAAAAGCCATGCCGCAATCATGGTATCAAAAACCTTGCAGCGGGATTTTTCATCCATTCCGTTTGTGTAAAGAATTTCAATATCAAACTTGGCATTATGCATTACGACTGTTACTTCTGGATTCAAAAAAATTTTTTTGAGCTGAGCGATGCAATCCTTAATTGAAATTGTAGGAGGTGCAAACATTCCGCCTGAAAGAACCACAGGAACATAAACACCCTCGCCTTTTTTTGAACACAGGCTGAATCCGACAAGATTCGCCTTGTAGGTTTCAAGACCATCCGTCTCAGTATCGAAGG
The DNA here is from genome assembly GCA_937902445.1 of uncultured Treponema sp. GTDB lineage: Bacteria > Spirochaetota > Spirochaetia > Treponematales > Treponemataceae > Treponema_D. The sequence continues at coordinate 4,631 of CALELJ010000102.1, forward strand.
CACAAACCTTGTCTTTTGAAGAAACAATGGAATCGACAATTTTTTCAAGTTCCTTAAGGTCAGTCACAGCACAGTAATTTCCTTTGTTCTGCCTGACTTCCTTTACTGCATCGTCAGAAGGAATCTCCTTAAGCTCAACGGAACTGTCATGGCCCTCCTCTTTTTTTACTGGACCTGCCTTAGTTCCGTCTGTAGCAGAAACTGAAACACTGTCATAGGATTTAGCTGCGGCAAAAGCACCATACTTAAGCAAAGCCTTCGCACAGGCACTGTAGTCATTTGTCGAAGTAGAAAATTTTTCAAAATCAATTTCAACAGGAACATTATCATCGAGGGAAATCAGTTTTTTTGAAAAATAGGCATTCTCCCTATCACCTCGAATTTTTTCACCGAGGGCTCCCTTAATCTCATCAGCGTGCTCATAGATTCCGTCGAGAGTTTCATACTGTGCCAGAAGTTTAAGAGCGGTTTTATCACCAACACCTTTAACTCCTGGAACATTGTCAGCAGCATCACCCACCAGCGAAAGATAGTCAAGAATTTTCTCAGGACCGATTCCCCACTTTTCATTGACTTCACCAATGCCTATGGTTTCCCATCCACCGTTGGCCTTGTCCGGCTGCATCTCTTTACAGGTTTCAGAAACAAGCTGAAGCAGATCCTTGTCACCGCTTAAAATACGGCACTCCCTTCCTTCCTGGGCACATTTTTTTGCTACCGTCGCGATGATGTCATCAGCTTCGTAGGTATCTACCCTCAGGACAGGCACTCCAAATTCCTCAAGGATTTCCTCAATCCACGGAACCTGCGCATGAAGGTCTTCCGGAGTCTTTGCACGGTTGGCCTTATACTCAGGATAAATTTCATGTCTGAAAGTTTTCGTACGCGAATCAAAAGCGGCGGCAAGATAGCCAGGCTTGTATTTATCGAGAAGGGATTTTAGGTTTTTGAAAAATATAACGACGGCGCTGATGTTCTCGCCTTTCGAATTTGTAAGCGGATGGTTCATCAAGGCAAAATAGGCCCTGTAGATAAGTCCGTAGGAATCAAGAATATAAACTGTATTGTTTTCGTTGCTCATGGCTACAGTATACAACATAATGATTTTACTTTACACTGTGTCCAAGGGGATATTGATGTCAAAATTATTATTAAAAGTTTTTATTTCACTTGCCATAATTTTTCTTCTTACAGTGATTTCCTATGTTCTATATGTTGTCCTTTCCTACAATAGAATTTCAGACAATCTCCAGCTCAATACAGCCGGAACTCCAACTGATGAACTAGTTTTAAAGAACCACCAGTACAGAATCACTTCTGCGAATCTTGGTTTTGGCGCATACAGCCAGAACTTTTCTTTTTTCATGGACGGAGGTAAATACAGCTGGGCTTATTCGAAGGAAGAAGTCGCAAGGAACATACAGGGTTCAGTTGATTCCATTCTTGCCCACAACGCTGATTTCATGCTTTTCCAGGAAGTTGATATAAACGGAACAAGAAGCCACCACGTTGATGAAAGCAAAATAATCTTTGACCTGCTCAACGAAAAAAGTTCCGGAAAGACAAATTCAGTTTTTGCACAGAACTATGACAGTGCATTTCTATTCTGGCCGTTGACACAGCCACATGGAAAAAATAAATCAGGAATCATGGCCGCCTCAAAATTCAAGTTTTATGACAGCGTAAGGCGTTCCTTTCCAATTGAAACAGGGCTTTCAAAATTCCTGGACCTTGACCGCTGCTACATGAAAACCATAGTCGATGTTGAAGACGGAAAAAAACTTGTGCTTTTCAACACGCACATGAGCGCATACACGACAAACGCAGAGACCAGCACCCATCAGATTGAAATGCTCAGCAGGGACATGACAGAAGAATACGAAAGGGGAAATTACGTTCTTTGTGGAGGCGACCTGAACCGTGAAGTCATCGAAGGCATGTCCACCTATTTTGGATTTGAATCCAACGGTCTCAACTGGACAAAAACTTTCCCTTCAGAAAAACTTGGCAGGCACCTGAAACTGGTTCCGCCTGTAAACAGGGAAAATCCTGTACCCACAGTACGTGATACGGAAAAGCCCTGGGATGGAACAAACTTTGTCACTGTAATTGACGGATTCATCGTGTCGGATAACGTTGAAGTCGTAAAAGCGGATGCCATCGACAACAATTTCAAATACAGTGACCACAACCCCATTTACATGGATTTCATACTTAAATAAAAAAGAGCCTGCAACCGCAGGCTCCCGTTTTTTTTAGCGTGTAAGCTTTCTGTAAACTGTCTTATGAGGAATCTCGCTGTCTTCACCAAGTTCCTTTTTCTTCCATTCAACATATTCAGACCAGTTGCCTTCAAACCAGCGGACTTCTGAATTGTTTTCGTATGCAAGAATATGTGTACAGATACGGTCAAGGAAGTAGCGGTCATGGCTGATTACCATTACACAGCCTGCAAAACTGTGGATTGCTTCTTCAAGAGAACGTGTTGTAGCAATATCAAGATCGTTTGTAGGTTCGTCAAGAAGAAGAACATTTCCGGCTTCCTTGAACATCATGCCCATGTTGAGGCGGTTCTTTTCACCACCGGAAAGCACGCTGATCTTCTTGTTCTGTTCAGCACCGTTGAAGTTGAACCATGAACAGTAGGCATGGGAATTAACTTCGCGGAGCATTCCATTTACAGGCTTGCCCTTTTCATCAACTGCACCAAGCTTGATCAAATCAAGACCATCTGAAAGCATTTCATAGACAGTCTTGTTATCATCAAGCTTGCTTCTCATCTGGTCAACGTAGACGAGCTTTACTGTTTCACCGATCTTGAATGAACCGCTGTCCGGCTTTTCACCATTTGCGTTGTCACCGTAAGCATCGGCAAGCATCTTGAAAAGTGTTGTCTTACCGGCACCGTTAGGACCGACAATTCCGACAACAGCTCCAGCCGGAACTGCAAAATCAAGGTTTTCAAAAAGAAGCTTGTCCCCATAGGACTTTGTAAGGCCGTGGGCTTCGATTACGAGGGAACCAAGACGAGGGCCTGCTGGAATTGAAATCTGAGTATCCTTAAGCTGTACGCGCTTGTTTTCTTCCGCAAGAAGCTGTTCGTACTTTGTAATGTGTTCCTTGTGCTTTGCCTGGCGTCCCTTTGCACCTGCGTGAATCCATTCCAATTCTTCCTGCATTTCACGATGGCGCTGGGAAGCCTGCTTTTCTTCAAGAGCCATTCTTTTTTCTTTTGCTTCAAGCCATTCAGTATAGTTACCCTTGAATGGATAGCCTTCACCGCGGTCCATTTCAAGAATCCATCCTGCTACATTGTCAAGGAAGTAGCGGTCATGGGTGATGGCAATAATTGTTCCCTTGTAGTCACGAAGGTGGCGTTCAAGCCATGCGATAGTTTCTGCGTCAAGGTGGTTTGTAGGTTCATCAAGGAGAAGGATGTCTGGCTGCTGTAAAAGGAGGCGGCACAAGGCAACGCGACGGCGTTCACCACCGGAAAGCACATCTACAACCTGGTCTGCCGGTGGACAACGGAGGGCATCCATGGCAAGCTCAAGATTGGCATCAAGGTTCCATGCATCTGCAGCATCAAGTTTTTCCTGAAGTTCCGCCTGACGGGCACAAAGCTTGTCGAAGTCTGCATCAGGGTCACCGAATGCTTCGTTCACCTTATCGAATTCTGCAAGAAGGTCTGTAATTGGTTTTACGCCTTCCTTAACGATTTCCATAACTGTCTTGCCAGGTTCAAGATAAGGTTCCTGCTCGAGATATCCCATTGTAAAACCAGGGAGAAGCTGTGTCTCACCTGTATAGTCCGTGTCGCGTCCTGCAAGAATCTTAAAAAGGGAAGATTTACCCGCACCGTTTTCACCGATGACACCGATTTTTGCACCGTAGTAATAGGAGATGCTGATGTCCTTCAAAACTACTTTTGTTCCGTATGCTCGCGAAACACGATCCATTGTGTAAATGATTTTCTTGTCGTCAACTGTCTTAGCCATGCCGGAAATTATACAGGAAAAATCTACTTTTTTAAAGTTATGAATTTGTGCTATACTGATTCCATGAAAAAAACAGGTCCAGGTTTTTATCCCGAAGAAATAATTTTTTGTCCTACAAGTCTTTGCAATCTAAAGTGTGCCCATTGCTTCGTCGAGCAGAAAAACTCCAGACTGAACTCTGACGACGCCCTTGCTTTTCTCGACGACTGTCTGGGCCACCTGTCAGACTTCAAGATCGGATTTTCCGGCGGAGAACCTTTTCTTGCCCTGGACTTTGTAAATTCAATCTGCAAAAAAGCCTATGATGCAGGACTCATGTTTGACCGCCTTATGACAAATGGAGTCTGGTGGAACAGCGAGGATGATCTTGCTGACAAATTGACTTCAGTAAAGGACGCCGGATTTGACGGCAAGATAGGACTTAGCTTCGATGCTTTCCACGGGCAATCAATGGACAGAATCTGCACTTTCATAGAAACATGCCACAAAATATTTTCCGACAACAGCTGTGTGGAGATACTGAGTGTAATCGATGCTAAAAATCCGCAAGCTGATTTCGAATGGTTTGAAAACCAGATTAAAGAAATAAAAAAACGTCTGGGCCTTGAATGGATCACCTTCTACAGGTTTCCGCAAAGTTTTGTTCCGCCTGAGAACATTGTGTTGGAAGAAAAAAAATGGTTCACGGAAGACTACTGCCAGGCAACGGGAAATGTTTTCTATGTACACGCCGACGGAAACATCGCTCCATGCTGCGGCTTTGCAAACGAACGCCCAGAACTTTTCATCGGAACCATCAAAGACAGTTTTGAAGTTCTAATGAAAAATGCGCAGGCAAACAAAATGGTTGGTATCTGCTATGAAAAAGGACTGCTTGAAAAAGCAAGGGAACTCCAGAAAGCAAAAATACTCCCAAAGGGGAAATGCGGTGACATGTGCCAGTTATGCTGGTGGATGTGCGGACATGCAGATGAAATCTGAGGTTCATATGGCAGACAAAATTCGTGCAGAAAGAAACAGAACAATCACAATCTCAGAAGAAGAAATTCCCAAACTCGAAAAACTCATTTCTCCGGTTGAAGAACTGAAAAACAACGGAAGCTATGAAAACAAAATTTTCAATGGTGACATACTTGAAGTCATTTCATTTCTACCTGATGAAATCGCAGACCTGATCATCATTGACCCTCCATACAATCTTTCCAAAAATTTTGGCGGAAAAAAATTCAACGCCATGAAAGAACAGGATTATGAAGCCTATGTTGATTCCTGGCTGCCTGAAGTCTGCAAAAAACTTAAACCAAACGGATCCCTTTATCTGTGCGGTGACTGGAAATGTACTTCCGCCCTTCAGCGCAGTCTTGAAAAAAATCTTACGATTATGAATCGAATCACATGGCAGCGTGGAAAAGGCCGTGGTGCAAAAAGCAACTGGAAAAACGGAATGGAAGACATATGGTTTGCGGTAAAAAATCCTGACGACTATTATTTTGACATTGAGGCAGTAAAACAGAAACGAAAGGTAATAGCACCATATAAAGAAAACGGAAAGCCAAAAGACTGGCAGGAAACAGACGATGGAAATTTCCGCCTCACCTATCCTTCAAATTTCTGGGACGACATAAGCATACCTTTCTGGTCCATGCCGGAAAACACAGACCATCCGACACAGAAACCGGAAAAACTTTATGCAAAACTGATTCTTGCATCATGCTGTGAAAATGGACTTGTCTTCGATCCATTTCTTGGAAGCGGAACTGCCGCAGTCACCGCAAAAAAACTTGGACGCCGTTACTGTGGAATTGAACTCAGCAGGGAATACTGCCTGTATTCCGCAAAACGACTTCTTCTTGCCGAGGAAAACAAAAACATCCAGGGCTACAGCGACGGGGTTTTCTGGGAACGCAATTCTGCGCCTGTAAAAAAATGAGTACACTGACATTAAACCACTGGCTGAAGGAAAAATTCGGCTGTAAAATTTATAAGATTTCATTAAGCACTGGATGCACCTGTCCAAACCGCGACGGCAGGATTTCTACAGGCGGATGCACTTTCTGTTCCGGCGGAGGTTCCGGTGAATTCGGACAGTCACAGGGATCAATTGAAGAACAGATGGAAAATGCCATTGAAAATATTTCCTCAAAGCTTCCTAAAGCAACACCGGTGAAATTCGTTGCCTATTTCCAGTCCTTCACCAACACATACGAAACAAGGGAAACACCCTTTGAAAAACTTTCGGAATTTTTCATAAAGGCCCATTCTGATAAAAGGATCACGGCCCTTTCCATTGGAACAAGACCTGACTGCCTTAGTGACCGGATGATTGATTTTCTTTCAGAACTCAACAAGACAAAACCTGTCTGGGTAGAACTTGGATTGCAGACGATACATGAAAAAACAGCTGAAAAAATCAACCGTGGATATTCCCTTGAAGTTTTTGACAGCGCCTATAAAAAGCTGAAGAAAGCCGGACTTACCGTTATCGTCCATACGATTTTATGGCTGCCTGGGGAATCAAAGAAAATGATGAAAGAAACCGCATCTTATCTTGCAGGTCTGTCACCTGCCCCCGACGGAATTAAATTCCAGCTGCTTCAGATTTTACGCGGAACAAAGATGGCGGATGAATACAAAACCGATCCATGGCCATTGCCAGACATGGAAGAATATTGCACTTTCGTCAAGGAACTTGCGGACATCATGCCGGAGACTACTGTACTCCACAGACTTACAGGTGACGGACCAAAATCACTTTTAATAGAACCTGAATGGTGTGCAAACAAGCGTGCGGTTCTCAATACCATGAAAAAATATTTCAACCTCGACTGAAGCAATCAGCATCTGTCTTCCTGTTCATGAAATTGACGCTTGGCAATATACTGCTGCTCGTCGGCAAGCTTCAAAAGTTCATTCAGATCAGAAATACTGCCATCAAATTCCACTGCCCCAAGACTTATGGATATATCAAAAGGGAAATCATACTTTTCTTTTGCTTCCAGGCACCGCTGTTTGATTTTCTCTTTTATTTCAGGCATTTTTTTCAGCTGCATTCCGCAGGCAACTATGGCAAATTCATCGCCGCCCATTCTTCCGACTGTGTCCGTAGACCGGAATGATTTTTTAAGAATTTCAGCTTCCGCCTTGATGGCCTTATCTCCGTACTCATGGCCATATTTATCGTTGATCAATTTAAGATTGTTCATGTCACCATATATGACCACACCACCTTGTCCTGTAGCCAGGGCAATATCTATCTGCTTCTGACCCTGAATATCAAAACCTCTTCTATTTAAGACACCTGTCAGTTCATCAGTTCTGGATGTCTGCTCCAGCTCATATTTTTCCATCTCGAGTTCAATGTTTTTCATGTACTGCAAAGTGTACTCATAGGAATTCGACAGAGCGTTGGACAAGGCCTTTGCATATAAATTATAGAAAACAAGGCCTCTTTTTCCGATCGAATACAATAGATACCCGTACTGCTTTTCACCGTAGTATATCGACTGTACGACATAGCGGTCAGAGCCGGATGAAAAAACTTCAGGCGGAACAATATTATCCATCGGATTGAAATAATGGTTGCTGTAAAGTGTTCCGCTTCCGTTGTCATAGACATATTCAAGCTTTACTTTTTCCGGCATCGAAAACTTTGTCCACTTTTTATAGAAGATAGGCTTTTCAAACATGACAACTGCAAAACGGTTTATGTCAACTTCAGATATGGGCTTCTGCATTTTTTTCAGAAAAACTTCAAGCGTATCATTGCACTGAATTGAATCAAGCATGTAGTAAATATGCCTGTCATCATAGATTCTTCTTACAAGCATGCTTGCCCCTTCTTTTCTGATGGAATCATTCACCTTGCAGAATTCATAACCTGTAGATTCCCTGATTTCAATTTTTGCGGGAATGACTAATTCCTTCTCAACTTTTTTTCCCTGGGAAATTTCATGTGCTGTTTTTGCCGCATAAAATCCCAGATCATCATTTGACGGATTAATTGAAGACAGTGTCGGTTCAACTGCTGAACTTTCCTCGATGTTGTCAAAGCCAAGGACCTTTACCTGCTCCGGAACTTTTATTCCGTGCTCCTTGAAAAAAGCCATTGCTCCTAAAGCCATGCTGTCATTGGCCGCAATCAAAGTGTCAAAATCAACGCCGGTGCAGTCTTCCCCCAGTCGTTCAGTAAGTTCCGTATATGCGGAATCATTTGTAAATCGTCCATGAAATACAATGGATTCATCATATTCCAGCCGGAACTCTGAAAGACATTTTTTGTAAGCATTCAATCTTGTAACGGATTCGATGGAACTTGTCCTGCTTGCATCCATGAATGCGATTCTTCTTGAACCTGCTCTATTGATGAGAAAATCAAAAACCTGTGAATAGATACGTTCATTGTCAGAAAGAATTGTCCATGAATTTTCCACCGGAAGTTTCTGCGATATGGAAACTATTTTCTTTCCCTTGAATTCCGAAAGGATTTCCGCCATTTCTTCCGGCGTGAATGTTGAACAATATATTCCGCTTAAGACAATCACCACATCGATTTCTTTTGTATTTACAAGAGATGCTCCAGCCCAGAACTGATATTCGAAACTGCCGTGCTCAAATCTTGGATTGCGTACATTGCAGACAATGAAATCAACATCGTTTTCCTTGCTGTACCTGCTTATTCCGTCGATGACAAGCTGTGCATATGCGGAGTTAATTTCTTCCGCGAGAACAAGAAATTTCAACTTTCTCATGGGAAAAATTTTAATGCAATTTCACCAGAATTCAATTTACTGCAACATTATCAATAACCAATCGTTATCAAACCATCCAATTCTGAAGCTGTTCAATTGACATTATATTTTAATAAGAATAAAATACCATCGAAACGAATAAAAATTTTATTCAAGGAGAATAATTATGGCAGTTAAAGTTGCTATTAATGGTTTCGGTCGTATTGGCCGCTTGGCATTCCGCCAGATGTTCGAAGCTGATGGTTATGAAGTTGTAGCTATCAACGATCTCACAAGCCCAAAGATGCTCGCTCACCTCTTGAAGTATGACACAGCACAGGGTGGATTCATGGGAAAGATCGGTGAAGGAAAGCACACTGTATCTTCTACAGATGACTCAATCATCGTTGACGGAAAAGAAATCAAGATCTCTGCTGAAAAAGACGCAGCAAACTGCCCATGGGCAAAATACAATGTAGACGTAGTACTCGAATGTACAGGTTTCTACTGTGACAAGGAAAAGGCAGCAGCACACATCACAGCTGGTGCAAAGAAGGTAGTTATTTCTGCTCCTGCAACAGGCGACCTCAAGACAATCGTATACAACGTAAACAACAAGAACCTCACAAAGGATGACAAGATCATTTCTGCAGCTTCTTGTACAACAAACTGTCTCGCTCCAATGGCACAGGCTCTCAACAATGCATACCCAATCCAGTCTGGTATCATGTCTACAATCCACGCTTACACTGGAGACCAGATGATCCTCGACGGTCCACAGCGCAAGGGTGACCTCCGCCGTTCACGCGCAGGTGCACAGAACATCGTTCCTAACTCAACTGGTGCTGCAAAGGCTATCGGTCTCGTAATCCCAGAACTCAACGGAAAGCTCATCGGTTCAGCACAGCGTGTTCCAACACCAACTGGATCAACAACTCTCCTCTTCGCAGTAGTAAAGGGAAAGGACATCACAAAGGATGCAATCAACGCTGTAATGAAGGCTGCTGCTAACGAATCATTCGGTTAC